>ONGV01000128.1 GCA_900317445.1 uncultured Eubacteriales bacterium
ACTTTTAGCATCAACTTTCCATGAACTTAGAGAAGGAATTTCTTCTAATGGAATGAGAATTGATAAGCCTTCTGCTGTTATGAGTACTGCTGAAGCTGTTTCTGTTTATTATCAAACTATGATGAATGCTTATTATTATGGAGATTCTAAAATAAGCCTTGATTCTATGGTTCAAAATATTTTAGGGGCTGTGGCTAAGGAAAGTAGAGATGATTTAGAAAAGCTTAGAAATTATTTTAATGTTGTTGTTAAAGCTAAATCTTTAGAGGGTGGTGAACTATGGAAGAACTATTACGAAGCAAGGAAATGGATAAAATAGAGGAATTATTTAATAAGGCATTTAACTTTAATTCTAATATTGTCTTTTTCCCAGTAAGACATCATAGCCCAGCTTGCTCTTATAATTTAAAGAAAACTATAGAAGAGTATAATCCTGATGTTATTTTAATAGAAGGCTTAATTGATGGAAATAATGTTAAGGAATTTCTTGAAGATGAAGAAAGTGAAGCACCATTTTCTATGTACTATTCCTATTCAGATACTAAAGGACTTGTAAGTGAAGAAAAGGAAAAATATAAATGCTATTATCCTTTTTTAGATTATTCTCCAGAGCTTGTTGCTTTAAGGGAAGGGAAAAAAAGAGGAATTGAAACTTCTTTTATTGATTTGCCTTATAGTGAGATTTTAATTAATTGTGAAGAAGGAAAAGGACTTTTAAAGAAAGAAAACAAATCAAATTACAATGATGATTATTTGTTTGAAAGAGGAAAGTTTTTTGAAACCCTATGTGAAAAGGAAGGTTGTAGAAATTTTAATGAGCTTTGGGAAAAATTATTTGAGATAAAGGGCTTTTATATATCAAAGGAAAGCTTTGTTAAAAATATGCTTTCTTATTGCTATCTTACAAGATTAAATACTCCTAAGGAGGAATTAATTGAGGAAGGATGTATAGCAAGAGAAATCTTTATGACCTCTAAAATACAGGAATTTTCAAAGGAATATAAAAAAGTTTTAGTTGTAACTGGTGGGTTTCATACTTATGGGATATTAGAACTTTTAGATAAAGAAAATAAAATTAAATTACATAAACTTAATAAAGATGATAGCAATGTATATGTTATGCCTTATTCAATGGAAGCTGTAGACCAATTAAATGGATATGCAAGTGGAATGCCTTTTCCAAACTTTTATGAAGAGGTATGGAAGGGTATAGAAAAAAATGAGGATAATTTTTATGAAGATTCTGTTTTAAAATTCATCATAAAGACAGGAAAAAAGGTTAGAAAAAATGATGGATGTCTTTCTACCTTTGATGAAATATGTGCATTTAATATGTGTAAGGGATTAGCCAGTCTTAGAGAAAAAAATCAATGTGGGGCGTATGAACTTATAGATGGAATAACCTCTTCTTTTATAAAAGGAGATTTAAACATATCAACAGAGGACCCCTTAAAAATTTTATATAAAGAGCTTACAGGAAATAAAATAGGTAAGCTTTGTGAAAAAGCAGATGTTCCACCATTAGTACAAGATTTTAAGAATTTAGCAGGAAAATATAAGCTTAAAATAATAACAACAGTAGAACAAGAAGTTGCATTAGATATATTTTCAAGCAAAAGACATAGAGAAATAAGCACAATGCTTCATAGAATGGAATATTTAAATACAAATTTCTGCACAGTAAAAAAAGGACCTAATATTTTACTTAAAAAGGATACAAATTTAGTAAGAGAAGTATGGAAATATAAGTGGAGTACGAGTGTGGATTCTGCTCTTATTGATAACTCTGTTTATGGTGGGACTTTAAAGGAAGCCACTTTATCTTTAGTAAAAAAAGAGATTAAAGATAGTGCAAAAAATTCAGGAGATATCTCAAAGATACTTGTACAAGCTTTTTATATGGGACTTGAAGAGATTTTTAATTCAACAATATTATCCTTAAGAGATGCTATAGCAGAGGATGGAAGTTTTTATTCACTTATAGACTGTTTAAAATACTTAAATTCAATTTATTATATGAGAGAGCTTTATAGTATGTCTACTATGGATAAAATAGGAGAAATAATATTTTCTTGCTATAGTAAGCTTTCAATTTTAATTCCTGATTTATATTTAACTAATGAAGAGGATTCAAATAAAACAGTAAATGCTTTAAAAGAAGTATTTAATGTGGTGTTAAATAGAGATATTAATTTAGATAAAGATATTTTAAAGGAAGCACTAAGGTCTTTACTAAGATTTAGGGAAGGTAACCCTAGTATTGAAGGAGCAGCACTTGGAATTTTATATGGTCTTAATGAGGCTGAAATAGAAGAAATAAAGGTAGCTGCTGAAGGATATATCTTAGGAACAAAGGAAAAGATAATGAAGGTTCCAGGATTTTTAAATGGATTATTTTCAACAGCAAGGGATGTTGTTTTTATAGATGATTCACTTTTAAAATCTGTGGACAAGCTTGTTAATGATGTATCAGAAGAGGAATTTATGAGAGTTATACCAGAATTAAGGCTTGCCTTTAGCTATTTTACTCCAAGAGAAATAGATGAAATTGGAGAAAATGTTTCTAAAATGTATGGAATAAGCAAAAGAAAATTTGATAGCTTAAAAGGAATATCACCAAATGTAGTTGCATTAGGAGAAGAATTAGACAAGGTTATATCAGAATTTATGAAAGAGGAGGGACTATAAAATGGATGCTTCTAAATTAAATAAATGGAGGCTTATTTTGGGAAAATATTCAGAAAATCAAATAGGATTTGGAGAAGATGGTTCCTCTTTAAATTATATGGATATGGATGTACTTTTAGATTATTTATATTCAAGAGAATATGGTGAAGAGGATGGAGTAAGAAGAGAAAGGGGTGGAAGCCTTGACCCTTCTAATCTTACAGTACCATCATGGATAACAAAAATTAGAGAGGTCTTTCCAAAAGAAACAGTAGAAATATTAGAAAAACATGCTTTAGATAAATATGAGCTTACAGAATTATTAACAGATAAAGAGGTTTTAGAAAAGCTAGAGCCTAATAAAGAACTTCTAAAAAATATTCTTCAAATGAAGCATTTAATGAAGGGAGA
>ONGV01000130.1 GCA_900317445.1 uncultured Eubacteriales bacterium
AAAATACATACTTCATAAAAGGATTTATGAGTTAGAAGAAGAGTTAAGTAGTAAAAAGTTTGTAAGAATATCTAACTCAGAAATAGTTAATATAAAAAAAATTAAAAGACTTGATACAAGCCTAACAGGTACTATTTGTATGTATTTAGATGGAGATAAGGTAACATATGTCTCTAGAAGATATGTATCAAAAATTAAAAAGGTATTAGGAATATAGGAGGTGATAAGGAGATGTTAAAAAAAGCATTTACTAGAGGGCTGTATAGTTTTGTCTTTGGAACAACAAGTGGAGTTTTAATAGGACTTATGATGAGCTTTATTGAAGGTGATGAACATGTAATTATAAGTAAATATTTAAATAGTTTTAATGCACCAATAAGAGCATTTGCTATACAGTGCATATTAATTGGAGTAGTTAGTATGTCTTTTGGAACATTTACAATATTTCTTGAAAAAGAAAAGTGGAGTATTTTAAAACAATGGATTGTTTATTTTATACTTACAACAATGGTATGGATTCCTGTAAGTATTTTTTGTTGGGGTTATGATAATTTACCAACAACTATAAGCGTAAGTTTAAGCTATTTGTGTGGATATGCTATAACAGCTTTTGTACAATATATAAATTGTAAAAAATCAGTTGATGAAATTAATGAAAGACTTAAAGAGTTAAAAGAAAAGGAGGAATAAATTATGAATGCTATTGAAATTAAAAATTTATTAAAGGTATATGGAACAAAAAAAGTAGTAAATTCAATTTCACTAAATGTTAAAGAAGGAAGCTTATTTGCTCTTTTAGGAGTAAATGGTGCAGGAAAAACAACCACAATAAGAATGCTAAGTGGGCTTACTGAAATAAGTGGAGGAGAAGCTTATATATTAGGAAAAAGTGTGAAAAATGACTTAGAAGAAGTTAAAAAGCTTATAAATATTTCACCACAAGATACTGCGGTAGCTTTAAATTTAACTGTAAAAGAAAATTTAGAATTTATTGCTGATATTTATAATTGTGATGATAAAGAAGAAATAAAGAAAATAGTAGAGAAGTTTTCTTTAGATGAAGTTTTAAATACTAAAGCAAAAACCCTATCAGGAGGGTGGCAAAGAAGATTAAGCATTGCAATGGCATTAATTACAAAGCCTGAAGTATTATTTTTAGATGAACCTACATTAGGTCTTGATGTTCTTGCAAGAAGAGAACTTTGGAAGATTATTTCAAGTCTTAAAGGAAAAATGACAATAGTACTTACAACACATTATATGGAAGAGGCAGAGAATTTATCAGATTCTATAGCTGTTATGGCAAAGGGAGAGGTAAAGGCTTGTGGAATATTAGAAGAGCTAAAAGCCTTAACAAAAGCTAAAAATTTAGAAGAAGCATTTGTGAAAATTGTAGAGGGGGAAAAGTAAATGAGGATTAAAGCTTTTTTTACAAGAAACATAAAAGAACTAATGAGAGACCCACTAAGCTATATTTTTTGCTTAGGTTTCCCAATTATAATGCTAATAATAATGACTATTGTTGATAATGGAATACCTAAAGAAGCAAAAATGGAGATATTTAAATTAAAATCCTTATCACCAGCAGTAGCTATATTTGGATATACATTTATTATGTTATTTACATGTATTCTTATTTCAAAAGACAGGACAAGTGCCTTTTTAACAAGACTATATGCTTCTCCAATGAAACCTATAGATTTTATTTTAGGATACACATGTCCAATTTTGATTATAGCAATTTGCCAAACCATAATAACCTTTATAGCATCAGGAATTATTGGACTTTTTGTTGATTATACCTTTAAAATAACAGATATTTTATTATGTATTTTAATTATGATTCCTTCTGCAATTATGTTTATTGGCTTTGGAATTTTATTTGGAACTTTACTTAATGAAAAAGCAGCCCCTGGAGTATGTTCACTTATTATAACACTTACTTGCATGATTGGAGGCATTTTCATGGATGTAGATTCCTTAAGTAGTGGCTTTAAAAATGTATGTCATAAGCTTCCTTTTTATCAAGGAGTAAATGTTTCAAGAATGGCTATTAGTGGAGAATACTCAGAAATTTTAAAACCACTTATCATTGTTATTCTTTATGCAATAGTGATATATATATTATCAATAATATTATTTAGGAAAAAAATGAAAAGTGATTTAAAATAATTTTCTTTAGTTAGAGCAGAGTAAATATATTGTTTGTCTTAACTTAGAGTCAGCAGGGCAGAAGAGCAAAACAATATATTTATTCTGCCTTTTTATTTGTTATAATATAAGAAGGTGATTAATAAAAAGAAGAATTTTTTACTATCTTGGGGGGATAAAATAATTATGGACGAATTTTTAAAAAACAAGATAAAACATAATCTTCAACGATTAAAAATAGCACTAAAATGGATTATTTTTTCTATTTTTTCTGGTATATTAGTTGGAGGTGTTGGAACTGCATTTTTTTATTGTATGGATTTTGTAACCTCTAAAAGAATGAGCCATCCATGGCTTATTTTCTTACTTCCACTTGGAGGAATTATAATAGTTTGGTTATATAAACTTCTTCACAATGAAAATGATACAGGAACAAATTTAGTATTATCTGCAATTCACTCAAATAAAGAGATACCATTACGTATGGCACCATTAATTTTTATATCAACATTAATTACTCATTTATTTGGTGGTTCAGCAGGACGTGAAGGAGCAGCACTTCAATTAGGAGGAAGTATTGGAAACAGCTTAGGAAAATTATTTCGCTTTAATGATAAGGATAAGCATGTAATGATTATGTGTGGAATGAGTGCAGCATTTTCATCACTTTTTGGAACTCCTATGGCAGCTGCTATCTTTTCAATGGAAGTTGTTACTGTTGGAATTATGCATTATTCAGCTTTACTTCCATGTGTAATTTCTTCCCTTGTTGCTCATGGAATTGCAGGATATTTTGGAGCTTCTGAAAAATTTTTTGATATTTCAAATATCCCAGCACTTAATATAATTTCTTCTATAAAAATATCTTTTCTTGCAATATTATGTGCTTTAGTAAGTATTGTTTTTTGTATTATGCTCCATAAATCTCAAGCTTTATATAAAAAATTTTTTAAAAATACATATATTCGTATAATTGTAGGAGGGTGCATAATAATTTTATTAACATTACTTGTGGGAGACCAAACATATAATGGAGCAGGTATGAATGTTATTTCAAAATGTATAGATGGAACAGTAAGACCAGAAGCATTTTTCTTAAAAATGCTATTTACTGCAATAACTTTAGGAGCTGGGTTTAAGGGAGGAGAAATTGTACCTTCATTTTTTATAGGAGCTGCTTTTGGATGTTTATTTGGTAATATTTTTGGATTTTACCCAACCCTATGTACTGCTATTGGAATGACCTCTGTATTTTGTGGAGTAACCAATTGTCCTATTACTTCCTTATTAATAAGCTTTGAACTATTTGGCTATGATGGAATGCCATTTTTCCTTTTAGCAATTGCATTTAGCTATGTTCTTTCAGGATATTATGGATTATATAAAGCACAAAAGATTATGTATTCTAAATATAGAACAAATTATATTAATAAAACAACTGAATAATAAAATTGCAAAAATAAGACCTAAACTCAATCTAAAATGAGT
>ONGV01000133.1 GCA_900317445.1 uncultured Eubacteriales bacterium
AAGTTCCATAATTTCTTTGGCTGTTTTAGGGTCTAAGTTTCCTGTAGGTTCATCTGCTATTAATACTGTTGGATTATTTACAATAGCTCTTGCTAATGATACCCTTTGTTGTTCTCCTCCTGATAATTCATTAGGAAACATTTTATACTTATGAGAAAGTCCTACTAATGATAAAACCATAGGAACTCTCTTTCTTATTTCTTTTGGTGTTGCCTCAACAACCTTCATAGCAAATGCAACATTTTCATATACACTTAAGTTAGGTATTAATCTAAAGTCTTGAAATACCATACCTACTTTTCTTCTAAAATAAGGTATTTGTTTTCTTGTTAACTTAGATAAGTTTGTTGAGCCTACTATAACTTGACCTGTAGTTGGCTCTACTTCTTTTAATAACATTTTTATAAATGTTGATTTTCCTGAACCAGAAGGTCCAACTAAAAAGACGAATTCTCCCACACCAATTTCTATATTTATATCTGATAAAGCTTTAACATTATTTTCATATATCTTTGAAACATTTTCAAATTTTATCATTTTAACACTCCTTGCTAACATTTGTACTCTTATATACTAAACAACTGTCACTAGTAGATTTCAGCTTTTTTACTTATTCAAAGTTTATTATAACATAATAATACTGTAATTCATAACTATACTACTTTTTTTATGAATTTGTAATATTTTTTATTTTAAACTAAATTTCTAAAACCTTGACCTAAAACCTCGCTTGCTTCATTTACTGTAATAAATGCTGTTGGGTCTTCAGTTTTCATGAATTTTTTTAATTTTATAAATTGTCTTCTATCAAGAACAGTTAATATAACAGCATTTTCTTTTCCAGTATAACCTCCTTTCCCTTTAAATACAGTGCATCCTCTATCTACATCTTTTATTATATATCTAGATACAATTTCTTCTTTTTGAGTAAAGATAAAAACTTGTTTACATTCACTAAATCCATCTAGGAATCTATCTATTAATGTACTTGATAAATAAACTCCTAGCAACCCAAAAAGCCCTAATTCAATTCCAAAAGTAAATATTGCTAAAATTATTATTATTGAATCTACAATTAAAAGAGCTACACCAATATTCATATTTAAATATTCACTTAATAGTTTTGCTATTATACTCGTGCCGCCTGTTGAAGCACCTTGATTAAATATAATAACTGCCCCTAATGCTATAATAACACTTCCAAAAATTGTGGCAAGTACTAAATTATCAGTTATTGGAACAGGTGTTGTAAATTTTTCTATTATAGACATTGTAATTGATAATCCAAAGGCTGCATATGCACTTTTTACTCCAAAGCTTCCTCCTAAAAATATAAAAGCTAAAATGAATAATACTATATTACATAATGTCATCACAAGTCCTGGATCTAAATTAAATATTTGCTTTGTTATTAACGCAAGGCCTGAAACTCCTCCTGAAGCAATAGAATTTGAAAAAAAGAAATATTCAAATGCTATTGCTGTTAATAAAAATCCTATTGTTATTAATACATACTCTTTAAATTTCTTCATTTGTTTCTCCTTATTCTATATCCATAAATCCTTCTCCCATAACTTCATAAGATTCTCTTACACTTATAAAAGCTTTAGGGTCTTTTTCTTCTATAAAGGATTTTAATTTTATAAATTCTTTTCTTTCAAGTACTGTATATATTACATTTATATCTTCTTTTGTATAAGCTCCTACTCCCTTTAAATAAGTACAACCTCTAATAAGATCTTCTAATATAAAATTACTTATTTCATCTACTTTAGAACTCATTATTAATATTTCTTTTTTGGTGTTAAATCCATCAATAAATCTATCTATTGTAATTCCTAATCCAATTACACTTAACATAGAATAAAATCCCAAATCTAAACCAAAAGCCATTGTTGCAGCAAAAGTTATAAAAAAATCTATAATCAAAAGTCCTTTTCCTATATCTATATGAAAAAATTTATTTAAAATTTTAGCAAGAATATCTGTTCCTCCAGTTGAGGAATTGTTGTTAAAAACTATTGCCATTCCTATAGCAGAAATAAGAGTTCCAAATACAGTTGCAATTATTAAATCTTCAGTTAAAGCATATGGATTAAAAAACCTTTCAATAATCCACATTACTATTGATAGTCCAATAGTTGCAAATAAGGTTTTTCCACCAAAGTCTCCTCCTATAAGAATGAAAGCTACTATAAATAAAACCATATTTACTATAAGAGTAATTAAACTTACATTTATACTTGGTATAAATTTATTTACCACAATAGCTAGCCCAGTTACACCTCCTGCTGCTAAATTATTGGGTGCAAAAAAATATTCAACTGATATTGCTACTAAAATTATTCCTATAGTTATAAAAAAATATTCTTTTATTGTTCTTTTATTCATATTTCTTAACACATCCTCAAATATTTCTACTCATGCTTATATTTCCTCAATTAAGCATAAAATATCCAAAAATAAAAATAGGAAATGTATATAAAAAATTTAACTTTTTTTATTTATCATCCCCTATTTATGTTAAGAAATTTTATTGAAATTTTTATATTACTTTAATTTTATTGCTTCTTTAACATTTTTAACTATGTTTTCAGCAGTTAAACCATAACGTACTAATAATTCATTAGGTTTTCCACTTTCACCAAAGCAATCATTAATACCTACTTTTTTAACTATAACTGGGCAATTTTCTGTAACAACTTCTGCAACAGCCGAACCTAAACCACCTATTATGCTATGTTCTTCTGCAGTAACAATAGCTTTTGTTTCTTTTGCTGCTTTTATTATTATTTCTTCATCTATTGGCTTTATTGTATGAATATTTATTACTCTTACATTTATTCCTTCTTCAGCTAAAGTATTTTTAGCTTCTAATGCAGCTTCAACCATAATTCCTGTAGCTATTATAGTTGCATCAGTACCTTCTGCTAAAGTTACTCCTTTTCCTAATTCAAACTTATATGTAGCTTCATCATTAACATTTGCTACAGCCATTCTTCCAAGTCTTACATAACAAGGTCCATTAAATTCTGAAATAGCTTTTATTACTTGTTCAGTTTCTATAGCATCTGATGGATTTATAACAGTCATATTTGGAATACTTCTCATTAAAGAAATATCTTCCACTGATTGGTGAGTTGCCCCATCTTCTCCAACAGTTAATCCAGCATGAGTTGCACAAATTTTCACATTAAGATTTGGATAACAAATTGAATTTCTAATTTGTTCAAAAGCTCTTCCAGCTGCAAACATAGCAAAAGTACTTACATATGGGATTTTTCCACAAGTTGACATACCAGCTGCTACACCCATCATATTAGCTTCTGCTATTCCCATATTAAAGAATCTTTCTGGAGCTACAGCCTTAAAATCTGCTGTTTTTGTTGATTTTGAAAGGTCTGCATCTAAAACTACCACATTTTTATTAGTTGTTGCTAATTCTGATAAAGCCTTTCCATAAGCTTCTCTAGTTGCTATTTTCTTACCCATTATTTATCTCCTCCTAATTCTTTAAGTGCAATTTCACATTGTTCCTTGTTTGGAGCAGTTCCATGCCATGATGCTTCATTTTCCATAAATGATACGCCTTTACCTTTTACAGTATTGCAAATTATTGCTGTTGGCTGACCTTTATGATTTTTAGCCTTTTCTATAGCATCTAAAATTTCATCATAATTATGTCCATCTATTACTAAAACATTCCAACCAAAAGCTTCAAATTTTTTGTCTATAGGTGAAGGATTCATAACCTTTGTGATTTCACCATCAATTTGTAATCCGTTAAAATCTACAAATGCTGTTAAATTATCTAATTTATAATGAGCAGCACACATACTTGCTTCCCAAACTTGACCTTCTTCTAATTCTCCATCTCCTAAAAGAGCATATACTCTATAAGATTTATTATCAGCTTTTCCAGATAAAGCCATACCTACTGCTGCTGATATTCCTTGTCCTAATGATCCAGTTGACATGTCTATTCCTGGCAAATCATTCATATTAGGATGTCCTTGTAGTCTTGAGCCAGTTTTTCTTAATGTTAATAATTCCTTTGGATCAAAAAATCCTCTTCTTGCTAATGCACTATATAAAACTGGTGCTGCGTGACCCTTTGATAATACAAATCTATCTCTGTTTTCATCCTTTGGATTATTAGGATCAATATTTAATTCAGAAAAAAATAAAGTTGTAACAATATCTGTTGCAGATAATGACCCACCTGGATGACCTGATGCTGACTCTGTTAACATTTGAACTATATCTTTTCTAATTTGTTTAGAAATTTCAACTAACTCTTCCTTATTCTTTTTCATTATGTATCCTCCTAAAAAAATATTATAGACTATAATTTTTACTAATTTGCATTAGTATTTTAACATATCTTATGGCTTATGTGTTAGTATTTTATAAAAAAGGCAAAATAAATGTGAAACTCATTAAAAAATCGAGATGAATTTTACATCTCGATTATATTTTTATAATCCTTTTATATGCTTAAACTAATCAATAATGCATTATTAACTTTTTTCATATCTACTTCTGTCATATGTCCAATTTTTTCTTTTAATCTTTTTTTATCTAATGTTCTTATTTGCTCAAGAAGAACAACAGAATCTCTATTTAGACCATATTCCTCTGAAGATATTTCTACATGAGTTGGTAACTTCGCCTTATTTATTTGAGATGTTATAGCAGCAACAATAACTGTTGGGCTATATTTATTCCCAATATCATTTTGTATTATGATTACAGGTCTAATTCCACCTTGCTCTGAGCCTATAACAGGACTTAAATCTGCGTAAAAAATATCGCCTCTTTTTACTACCATTGTTGTCATTTGATAAATCACTCTCCGCAAAGCCATGTTTCATATATATCAACATCAATAAATCCACATTCATCATATTCATGGGCAATTGCCAAATTTAAATTTCCCATTTCTATATAACCTTTTTTCATTTTTTCGAAATCTATAACTCCTTCATTACATAAATCACTATATAATATACTATTAGATAAATTCTTATTTGTTTCTATATTTTTTAGTATTTTTTTATTGTTTAATGACCTTGACATAATTCTCACTCCTTCTGGTAGTAAAAAATATTTATGTTTATAATAACAACTAAATACATTATATTTCAAATTGTATCATAATGTCAAAGTATTAAACTATTATTTAAGTCTTTTATTTTATATAAGAAATTTCTATGTTTTTGATGTACATTAAAATCAATTAATTATCTATGTACATACATTAAGTATATTATGCACACTTATATAGCTTATTTTTTATCTATTGCTTATGTATATACATATAATCTAAATAATTGTGAATTTTGTTGATTACTTTAATGGCTATTTATTTTTTAAAATAAATTTTTATCTAATTTTTTTAATTTTTCAAAGTTTCTATATATTATTCTTATTCTCTCTTTATCTTTTATATCATAAATCTGAGTCATTACTGGAACTTGATTTTCTTTATCTAAGTATATAAAAGCATAATCCATATGCTCATTTTCAAATGGAAGTTTAACAATTACCTTTAAATAACTCTTATCCCCCCATTCTTCTTTCCATTCTTCAATAGTTAATATTTCATTTGATAATATATTATTTATAGATGCTAAAGGATAAACTTCATCTATCCCTTTATCAACTTCATATTTATTTTCTTTTTCTTCTATTGAAATATAACCATTTTTATAAACTTTTACCCTATCTTCTTCAAATTCAATTCTTAATCCAAGTTTCTTATAATATAATAGCTTTACATTTTCAGAATACTCATTTTTAGAATTTTTTATAATATACTCTATTTCAGACTTATATATTGGTATATCTTTTATTTTTTCTATAACTTCCTCATTTGTTAATACATAACCATGTCTAAAAAATATAATTACTATTAAAAGTAAGAAAGGAATTGTAAATAAAGTTAAAATTATCCATTTAGTGGCGTGACTAACTATTTTTTTTTCTTTCATATTTCCTCCAAAGTTAGTTATATATTAAGTAATATTAATATATTTAAGGAAATATTCTAATTCTTATTTAAATCTTCCATAATTGATGGAATTGTTTCAATTATATCCCTTGCATTAACTGAAAATCTTGTTTTTCCTAATTTATCACCAGATTTTCCATGAATGTATGCTCCTAAAATAGCACTATTAAACAAATTCTTACTTTGTCCAACCAATGAACCTATTATTCCTGAAAGACAATCTCCCATTCCACCAGATGCCATTTTACTAGTTCCAGTAGTATTAATAATAGTTTTCTCTCCATTTGTAATAATAGTATTGTAACCTTTTAAAAGTACTATTACATTATTTTCTTTTGCATACTCTCTACTTATTTCAAGTCTATTATTTTCAACATCACTTATAGACTTTTTAACTAACCTTGCCATTTCTCCTGGATGAGGAGTAAATATAGCTCTTCCTTTTAAAGATTTTAATAGTTCTTCCTTTTCAGAAATAATATTTAAAGCATCTGCATCTGCTACAACATAGCAATTACTTTCTTTAATACATTTTCCTAACATGTTTACATTTTCATTATTTTGACTAAGACCAGGTCCACATATTAATACATCTATATCTTTTAACAAATTCTCTATTCTTTCAGTCTCGCTATATCTTAATGTCATTTGTTCTATTAATCTAGTTGAAAAAATATTTTGCAATTCATCCTCTATAAGCAAAGTTACTAATCCTGAGCCTGTTCTTATAGCTGATTCAGATACTATATAAGCAGCACCTGTAAATCCTTTACTTCCAGCTAATATTAATACTTTTCCATAATTTCCTTTGTGTCCTACTATATCTCTTTTTGGAATAATATCCTTATAATCTTTCTCTTCTAATAGATATATATTTTCATCATTTTTTTCTTTTATGAAATCTGGTATTCCTATTTTTATTGTTTTTATATTTCCTAAATATTTTTGTGCTTCAGTAGAAAAAAATCCTTTTTTATAAACTTCAATACTGTAAGTTTCATTTGCAATTATTGATATTCCAAGAGCCTTACCTGTATTACAATCTAATCCCGATGGTACATCAATAGATATTGTATATTTAGAAAAGTTATTTATCATTTGTATAGTATTATAGTACAACCCTTCTATATTTCTACTAATTCCTACTCCAAATATAGAATCTATTATTATATCTGACTTTTCTAACTCTAGCTCTAAATTTCTATTAAACATATCTTCATTTAAAATAACTATTTTTCCTCCAAGATTTTTGAAAATATCATAGTTAATTTTAAATTCTTTACTTCCTTTTTCAACATTTCCTACAATAAATATTTTTACATTTTTATTAGACAATAATAATTTTCTTCCTAGAGCTAATCCATCTCCTCCATTATTTCCTATTCCGCAGAAAATAATAAAATTCTTTCCTTTATGTACAACTTCGTTTAAAATTCCCTCAGCTGCATTTTCCATTAGTACTATACTAGGTATCCCCACTTTTTCTATTGTCTGTTTGTCAATTTCTTTAGTTTTTTCCATAGAAAATACTTGCTTCATTACTGTTCCTCCTCTAATACTGCAAAAGCAATTGCATTATCATTTGAATGTGATATTGAAAGGTGAAACTTATATTTCTTAAGGTTATTTTTTTGAATTACCTTTAAACTTAGATTAACTATTGGTTTATTAAGATTGTCGTGCAATATTTCTATATCTCTTAATCCAAATCCCCTTATTCCTGTTCCTAAGGCTTTGCTTACTGCTTCTTTTGCTGCAAATATTCCTGCTATTGTATGTTTATTATTATTTCTTGTTTTAAAATATTGTTGTTCATTTTCAGTAAATACTTTTTTTATAAAATTACTATTTTTTTCTATCGCTTTAGCAATTCTTTGTACTTCAATAATATCTGTTCCTATCCCTTGTATCAAATTAAACACCTTCTCTAATATTAATTGTACTATATTATAGAGAAAAATGCTCTGTTTATTTAATTAAATTCAAGAACACAATTATCAACAGTTTCTCCTATTACATCAATTAAATGAATTGGTGATACCTGATTTCTATATAGTAAATCAAGTAACTTTTCAACTACTTCTTTCTTTTTTGATATAATATCAACACGATCTTCAACACTGCTTACTACTACTTTATTTTCTATACTTTCTTTTTTAACAACTATTCCATAAACAGTTTCATTATTGTATTCTCTAGACTCCATTAAATAACTATATTTCATTTCCACACCCTCCAAATTAATACTTAAATTTAATTCTTTAATTTTCAATTTGATCCCTCCTAAATTAACTTACCTTTTACTAGATTTTAGCATAAATTTAAGTATTAAATTGTCAAAGTGTAGACCATTGAAAAAAAATTTTTTCAATTCCGTTTTACATTTTTTGTAATCCTCTTTTTTTCTGAAATCCTTTTCTAGTACTTTCCCTAATACTTTTTTATTTTTATTTAAAATTCCCTTTATTTTTTCATTTAATATTTTTTTACATATTAAAAAAAGGCTATTGTCTATTCGACAACAGTCTTATCTATAATATTATCCTTAATTTTCTTAGTATTTACAAAGTTAAATTCTTCTGCATAAACTTCAATCTTATATCTTTTATTGCCATTTTCATCTTCATAATTGCTAGTTCTAAGGGTTCCACTTATACTTATTGAATCACCTTTTTTTACATATCTACATAAAATTTCTGCCTTTTTACCCCAAAATACAACTGGAACAAAATCTGCTTCTTTAATTCCTGTTGAAGATTTAAAGTTCCTATTTATAGCTATTATTACTCTAGTATAATATTTACTTTTACTTTGAATAGCTTTCAATTCTGGATCCTTAACTAAATTACCTAATAATACAACTTTATTTATCATAATATACCTCCAAAACAAATAGATATTAAAATTATTGACACTAATATCTATTTATATTCAATTGTGAGGAATTATTTTTTAGTTATTGATAAAATTGAATTAAGCTCTAATCCAAATAAAAATATTATAGAAGTTAAAAATAACCATATCATAAGTATAAAAACTGCTGCCAAACTTCCATAAATCTTTGAATAATTATTAAAGTTATTTATATAAAATGAAAAGGCTACTGAAATTATTAACCAACCAAAAGTTGTGATAATTGCCCCTGGAAAGGCTTCTCTCCATTTTATTTTCTTAGATGGTGCAAATTTATATATGATAGCTAATATAAAAATAAGAACTATTAATATTAATCCATATCTAAATAGATTCCATATAAATAATACTAAATGATGAAAAGGAAGTATATTTATTAAATAATTTCCGATTATGTCCCCAAATACAAGAAGGGCAAGGGTGGCTATTATAGTTAAAGCTAATACTATTGTACTTATATATGATATTATCGATCTTTTTATAAATCCTCTATTTTCATGTATGTTATATGCTTTATTTACACCTTTAAGTACAGCTCTAAATCCTGATGATGCAGTCCATATTGTTAATAACACAGAAATTCCTAGTAATCCTGTACTTTGATAGCTAACTATTTCCTTAATAGTACTCTCTATTAACTCAAATACACTAATAGGCACTAGATTATCCAATAACTTTAAAATACTATTTGCATCAAATTTACTAAATCCTAATAATGTAAATAAAAACATTAAAAAAGGAAAAAAAGATAAAATTAAATAATATGCCATTTGAGATGCTAAGGCGAAAATATCATCTCTTTGAGATTTGGTTAACAAAGTTAATATTAATTCAAATTTAGATAATTTCTTATATGACTTATTATCCTTCATTACAATTACAAAATCCCCTTTTAAATTTGAATATAATAAACTTCTTTGTTATATATTATACTCAATTATTTTTCATCGTATTCATTAGTAATTCTTTGAACTATTTTCTTTATAACACTTGCTTGTGCAATTAATGAAATAACAATTATAAATACTCTTATTCTTTCTTCATCCTTTTCATTAAGATCAAATTCTTCCATTTTGTCTTTTAGATGATCTATATTCCCCATATAAGTTTTTAAAAATGAATCATAGCTTTCTTTTTGAATTTCAGTAAAAACCTTATATGCTGCTTCCCAAGAAATTATATCATCTGTTCTATCATTTATTTCATTAAATGCTAATCTAAATACCTTTTTTATTTCTTCTGTTGTTAATACTGGTCTCATAAAACTTAAAAGAACTAATTGAACAAGATGTATTTTTGTATATCCTCTTTTTTTACCATCTTCAGGCTTCATGATTACTTCACTCTTTATATAGTTTTGTACTATATTATTAGTATATTTATCTTCAGTAAATTTATCATTCAAAAAATCTATAACTTGAGATAAAAATAAATCATATTGAGGAAAATCATTAAATGATATAATACTGCTATTAGACATTTCTTCTGCTAATTCTTTTATATATTCAAAACTAAAATCTTTATTCATGCATTATCACCCTCTTTTTATTATTAATTTTATTATATAGTAAAAAAAAACTTGTTACAAGTTAATTTTGCCGTTATAATAATATTTGTGTGTTTTTCGGTGTAGACTTATACTTTTTTTTACATTTATGACTTTTTTCGTATGTAATTTTGAAAAAAATTTAATATTTCTCCTTTTTATTTATATAATTTTATTTAAACTTAATATCAATGTTTTAATGACATCCTGTACGTACAATTTCAAGTTATGTATTCATGCTATTTTTAAGGATTTCTCATTTTATGTAATTTTTATAATAAAAATTCCTTATAGCCTATTGACATTCCTAAATTATGGTAGTATATTAAGTTTATAAAGTTACTTTTTTCCCGAAATTTTACAAATATAGCATTATTACTGGTTTCTTAAAATATTTTTTTTGGAAAATTTCAAGTGAAAGGTTGACTTTAAATTACATATTTGTTAATATTATATATGAAATGTCGAAACATGAATTTAAAGGAGGAACCCAAAATGAAATCA
>ONGV01000339.1 GCA_900317445.1 uncultured Eubacteriales bacterium
GCTATGGACGAAGGATTAAGATTCGCTATAAGAGAAGGCGGAAGAACAGTAGGTTCAGGTGTTGTTACTAAGATAGTAGAATAATTTGTTTTTAGAAGTTCTTTTCTTAAAGAAGAAGAGAACTTCTTTTTTTTAATAAAAATTATAAAAAATAGTTGAAAAAAATATTAATAACATATAAAATAAGAAAAGCGAAAACTTTATTATGTTATTAAGTATAAAAAAATTTTTATTATGATGAAAAAAAACTTGAAAATAATAAAAAAGAATAGTATACTGAAATAGTTGCAGAGCAAACAGCGATGAATTAAGAGGTTGCCGGACTTCCGGGTTATTCTTAATGAGTATGTTAGGGTCTAGAACCCAACGACAGGTGTTCTATAATTATGTTAATGGGAAAGAAACGCCAGGCACAGTTTATAGAATGTTGGCTGTTGTGCGTTAGAAGTAAAGCGTACATGAAAAGGAGGGAAATTTAAGATGTCAAAACAAAAAATAAGAATCAGATTAAAGGCTTTTGATCACACTATATTAGATCAATCTGCTGAAAAAATCGTAGAAACTGCTAAAACAACAGGTGCTAAGGTGGCTGGTCCAGTACCACTACCAACAGAAAAAGATGTTGTTACAATATTAAGAGCAGTTCATAAGTATAAAGATTCTAGAGAACAGTTCGAAATAAGAACTCATAAGAGATTAATCGATATAGTTAATCCATCACCAAAAACTGTTGATGCATTAATGAGATTAAATCTACCAGCTGGAGTAGATATTGAAATTAAACTTTAATATCAATATAAAGAAAAGACATGAACTATTATGATTGTTTAACAATCCGCTAATTAGTTTGGGAGGTGTAAGTAAAATGAAAAAAGCTATCATAGGTAAGAAGATAGGAATGACTCAAATATTTGATGAAAGTGGTAAAATAGTTCCTGTAACAGTAGTAGAAGCAGGACCATGCGTTGTTACTCAAAAGAAAACAGTTGAAAAAGAAGGTTATGATGCTATACAAGTTGGTTTTGGAGAAGTAAGAGAAAAGTTACTTAACAAGCCAGCAAAGGGACATTTTGCTAAGGCAGGAGTTTCATTAAGAAGAACTCTTAAGGAATTTAGATTAGAAGATGTAAGTGCATACGAAGTAGGTCAAGAAATAAAGGCTGACGTATTTGCAGTAGGAGATAAAGTAGATGTATCAGGTGTTTCTAAGGGTAAGGGATACCAAGGTGTAATTAAGAGATGGAATGCTCAAAGAGGACCAATGTCACACGGTTCTAAGTTCCACAGAGCACCAGGTTCTATGGGAGCATCTTCAGATCCATCAAGAACATTTAAGAATAAACATATGCCAGGACATATGGGAGCTGTTAATAAGACAGTTTTAAACTTAGAAGTTGTTAAAGTTATAGCTGAAAAGAACTTAATACTAATAAAGGGTGGAATCCCAGGACCTAACAAGGGTACAGTAGTAATAAGAAATACAGTTAAGGCTTAATCATTGTAAGAAAGGAGGAAGCAGGATGCCTACAGTAGGTTTATTTAATAAAGAAGCAAACAAGGTTGGAGATATCGAATTAAACGAAAATATCTTCGCTGTTGAAGTAAATGAAAGTGCTATGCATCAAGTAGTTGTTGCATTATTAGCAAATAAAAGACAAGGAACTCAATCAGCTAAAACTAGAGCTGAAGTTAGAGGAGGCGGAATAAAGCCTTGGAGACAAAAGGGAACTGGTAGAGCAAGACAAGGTTCAATCAGAGCACCTCAATGGATAAAAGGTGGTATAGTTTTTGCACCAAAGCCAAGAGATTATAGAATGTCTATACCAAAGAGCATGAAGAGAGTTGCTATGAAATCTGCTTTAACAAGCAAGGTTCAAGCTGGAGAATTTATAGTTGTTGATAACTTAGATTTCGAAGCTATAAAGACTAAACAAGTAGCAACAATGGTTAATGCATTTGAAGCTAAGAAAGCATTAATAATAACAGCTGAATCTAATGAAATAGTTTATAAATCAGCTAGAAACATAGAAGGAGTTAATGTAATTCCTGCAAACAACATCAATGTTTATGATTTATTAAAGAGTGGAAAAGTAATCATAACTAAAGATGCTGTATCAAAAATTGAGGAGGTGTACGCATAATGAAAATGACAAGCTATGATATAATAAGAAAGCCTGTTATTACTGAAAAAACTATGAATGACATGGCTCAAAACAAATACACTTTCATAGTTGATATCAATTCAAACAAATCTCAAATAAAGAGAGCTGTTGAAGAAGTTTTCGGAGTTAAAGTTGCTAATGTTCAAACATTAAGAACTATGGGAAAAACTAAGAGAATGGGCGTACATGTAGGAAAAAGAGCAGACTATAAAAAGGCTATAGTTACTTTAACTAAAGATAGTGATGGAATAGAGTTCTTTGAAGGACTACAATAATATAAAAGGTGAATTATTGGTAAATTGATACCAGATAAGCTGTAAGAAGGAGGAAAAGCAAAATGGCAGTTAAGAAGTTTAGACCAACTACCCCTTCAAGAAGAGAAATGACTATGGCAACATTTGAAGAAATAACTACTAATGTTCCAGAAAAATCACTTCTTGTTTCTTTAAGCAAGAATGCGGGTAGAAATGCACAAGGTAAGATAACTGTAAGACATCGTGGCGGTGGAGCTAAGAGAAAATACAGAATTATTGATTTTAAGAGAAATAAGGATGGAGTTGTAGGAACAGTTGCTACAATAGAATATGATCCAAACAGAACAGCATATATTGCACTTGTTGTTTATGCTGATGGAGAAAAAAGATATATATTAGCTCCAGCTGGATTAAAGGTAGGAGATAAGGTTGAATCTGGAGTAAATGCAGATATAAAACCAGGAAATACTCTTCCATTAAAGAATATACCAGTAGGTACAGTTGTTCATAATATTGAATTACAAGTTGGAAAAGGTGGTCAATTAGTTAGAAGTGCTGGTTCATCAGCTCAATTAATGGCTAAAGAAGGAAACTATGCAACATTAAGATTACCTTCTGGAGAAATGAGATATGTAAGAATCGAATGTAGAGCTACAGTAGGAACAGTTTCAAATGCTACTAACGATATCATTAATTTAGGTAAAGCTGGTAGAAAGAGACATATGGGATGGAGACCAACTGTAAGAGGTTCTGTAATGAACCCTAACGATCACCCTCATGGTGGTGGTGAAGGTAAGTCACCAGTAGGTAGACCAAGTCCAGTTACTCCATGGGGTAAACCAGCTCTTGGATACAAAACTAGAAAGAATAAGAAATATTCAGATAGATTCATTATTAAGAGAAGAAATGATAAGTAGAATGAAGGGAATACTTATTCTCTTCAAGGCTTATCAGCCTAATGTTTAAGAAGGGAGGCAATATTAGTGAGTAGATCAATTAAAAAGGGACCTTTCGTCCACAAAGGACTTTTAAAGAAAATAGAAGAAATGAACGCAGCTGGAGAAAAGAAGGTTGTTAAAACTTGGTCAAGAAGTTCAACAATTTTTCCACAAATGATAGGTCATACTATAGCTGTTCATGATGGAAGAAAGCACGTTCCAGTTTATATATCAGAAGATATGGTTGGACACAAACTTGGAGAGTTTGCGTTAACAAGAACTTACAGAGGACATATCGTAGATAAAAAATTAAAGAAGTAGTTAGTCAAGGAAGGAGGAACATAAATGGAAGCTAGAGCTATAGCTAAATATATAAGAATGTCTCCTATAAAAGTTGGAGTAGTTCTTAATTTAATAAAAGGAAAAAGTGTTAAAGAAGCTTCTGCTATTTTACAATATACTCCAAGAGAAGCAGCAGTAGTAATTAATAAGGTTTTAAATTCAGCTGTTGCAAATGCAGAAAATAACTTTGCTCTTGATACTGATAAATTATATGTATCTGAAGCTTATGTTGGTCAAGGTCCAACATTAAAGAGATTCAGACCAATGGACCACGGAAAAGCATTTAAGATTCTTAAGAAAACAAGTCACATAACAGTGGTTGTTAAAGAAAGAGAATAGAAGGAGGGAAATATAAGTGGGTCAAAAAGTACATCCTCATGGACTTAGAGTCGGCGTTATTAAAGAATGGGATGCAAAATGGTTTGCTAATAAAAAAGATTTCGCTGATAATCTAGTTGAAGATAACAAGATAAGAGAATTTGTTAAAAAAGAACTTTACTCAGCTGGTATTTCAAAGATTGAAATAGAAAGAGCAGCAAAGAGAGTTAAATTAAATATTTATACTGCAAAGCCAGGTGTAGTTATAGGAAAAGGTGGTTCAGGAATTGAAGCACTAAAAGCTAAAGTAATGAAGCTTGTAAATGGTAAGAATGTTTTAATAAACATAGTTGAAGTAAAGAATGCTGAATCAGATGCTCAATTAATGGCAGAAAACATTGCTGAACAATTAGAAAAGAGAGTATCTTTTAGAAGAGCAATGAAGCAAAGCATACAAAGAGCAATGAAACACGGAGTAAAGGGTGTTAAGACAGCATGTTCTGGAAG
The DNA here is from genome assembly GCA_900317445.1 of uncultured Eubacteriales bacterium. Lineage (GTDB taxonomy): Bacteria > Bacillota > Clostridia > Clostridiales > Clostridiaceae > Clostridium. The sequence continues at coordinate 4,522 of ONGV01000339.1, forward strand.
ATTAGGTGGAGCTGAAATAGCTAGAACAGAACAATATCATGAAGGAACAATTCCACTACAAACATTAAGAGCTGATATAGATTATGGATTTGCTGAAGCAGATACAACATATGGAAAAATCGGAGTTAAGGTTTGGGTTTATAATGGAGAAGTACTTCCAACTAAGAAAGTTGAAAGTGAAGAAAAGATTGAAGCATAAGAAAGGAGGAATAAGATCATGTTAATGCCTAAAAGAGTAAAGCATCGTAAGGTACAACGTGGCAGAATGAAGGGTAAGGCTTTAAGAGGAAATTTCTTAGCATATGGAGATTTTGGTATTCAAGCTACTACTTGTGGTTGGATTACAAGTAATCAAATAGAAGCCTCAAGAATTGCTATAAATAGATATATTAAAAGAGGAGGAAAACTTTGGATAAAGATTTTCCCAGATAAACCAGTAACAGAAAAGCCAGCTGAAACAAGAATGGGTTCTGGTAAAGGTTCACCAGAATACTGGGTAGCAGTAGTAAAGCCAGGTAGAGTATTGTTTGAATTATCAGGAGTTAGCGAAGAAACTGCAAGAGAAGCAATGAGACTTGCATCACACAAGCTTCCTATAAAAACAAAGTTTGTTACAAGAAAAGATTTTGAGGAAATGGGTGGTGAAGAATAATGAAGGCTAGAGAGTTAAAAGAGTTAAGAGGTGCTAATCCTCAAGATTTAAATGCAAAGTTAGGAGATCTTAAAGCTGAATTATTCAACTTAAGATTCCAATTAGCTACAGGACAATTAGAAAATCCAATAAGAATAAGAGAAGTAAAGAAATCTATAGCCCAAATAAAAACCATCTTAAGAGAAGAAGAGTTAAGGGTTCAACAGTAAATCTGGAAGGAGGTATTCCCTAATGGAAAGAGGACTAAGAAAAAAGAAAATCGGTAGAGTTGTTTCTGATAAAATGGATAAGACTATCGTAGTCGCTGTTGAAACTAAGGTTAGACATCCATTATATGGAAAGACAGTTAACAGAACTACAAAGTTTAAAGCTCATGATGAAAACAATGAAGCAAAAGTAAATGATAGAGTATTAATAATGGAAACTAGACCATTATCTAAAGATAAGAGATGGAGACTTGTTGAAATAGTTGAAAAAGCAAAATAGCTTGAAAACTGAAAGGAGGATAATTCGATGATACAACAACAAACCTTACTTAAAGTAGGAGATAACTCAGGTGCTAAAGAAATTATGTGTATCAGAGTTTTAGGTGGATCTAAAAGAAAGTTCGGTAACATTGGAGATGTAATAGTTGCTAGCGTTAAAAGTGCAACACCAGGCGGAGTTGTTAAAAAGGGAGACGTTGTAAAAGCTGTTATAGTTAGATCAGTAAGAGGATTAAGAAGAGCAGATGGTTCATACATAAAGTTTGACGAAAATGCTGCAGTTATAATTAAAGATGATAAGCAACCAAGAGGAACTCGTATCTTCGGGCCAGTTGCAAGAGAGCTAAGAGATAAGGAATTTAATAAAATATTATCACTAGCACCAGAAGTTCTATAATAGAGGAGGTGGCCAGACTTGAAGGTACATGTAAGAAAGAATGATACAGTTTTAGTTATCTCAGGAAAAGATAAGGGTAAAACTGGAGAAGTTTTAAAGGTATATCCAAAAACAGGAAAAGTTCTTGTTCAAGGAGTTAACATAGTAAAGAAGCACCAAAAAGCTAATAGAACACAAGCTGAAAGTGCAATTATAGAAAGAGAAGCTGCTATAAACAGTTCAAAGGTTATGTTATACTGTACAAAATGCAAACAACCAACAAGAATCAGCAATAAGTTATTAGAAGATGGTTCAAAGGTTAGAGTTTGTAAGAAGTGCGGAGAAACATTCTAGAATCTGAAAGGAGGGTAACACAACATGACAAGACTTCAAGAGAAGTATGAAAAAGAAATTATATCAGCAATGATGGAAAAGTTCGGATATAAGAACATAATGGAAGTTCCAAGACTTGAAAAGATAGTAATCAACATGGGTGTTGGTGAAGCTAAAGAAAATCAAAAGGTTTTAGAATCAGCAGTTAATGATTTAACTTTAATATCTGGTCAAAAACCAATCTTAACTAGAGCAAAGAAATCTGTTGCTAACTTTAAGATTAGAGAAAACATGCCTTTAGGATGTAAGGTTACATTAAGAAAAGCTAAAATGTATGAATTTGCAGATAAGTTAATGACAATAGCTCTACCAAGAGTTAGAGATTTCAGAGGCGTTTCAAGCAAAGCTTTTGATGGAAGAGGAAATTATTCTCTAGGAATTAAAGAACAATTAATATTCCCAGAAATTGAATACGACAAAGTCGACAAAGTAAGAGGAATGGATATAATCTTCGTTACAACTGCAAAGACTGACGAAGAAGCAAGAGAATTATTAAGATTCCTTGGAATGCCATTCGCTCAATAATAAGGAGGGAAAACTGTGGCACGTAAAGCTATTATTGAAAAGTGGAATAAAACACCTAAATATAAAACAAGAGCTTATACAAGATGTAGAATATGTGGAAGACCACATGCAGTATTAAAGAAATATGGTATTTGCCGTATTTGCTTTAGAGAACTTGCTTATAAGGGTCAAATACCTGGTTGTAAGAAAGCAAGCTGGTAATTATCGTATATCGAAAGGAGGCACATTAAATGGTTATGACAGATCCTATAGCAGATTTGCTAACTCGTATAAGAAACGCAAATGCTGTGAGACATGAAGTAGTAGAGGTACCTTCTTCAAATGTTAAGAAGGATATTGTAAATATATTATTACAAGAAGGATACATCAAAGAAATAGAAGAATATAACGATGGTGTTGTACCAATGTTAAGAATAACTCTTAAGTATGGTGCAGGAAAAGAAAGAGTTATAACTGGTATAAAGAGAATATCTAAACCAGGTTTAAGAGTTTATTGTAAGAAAGATGAAACTCCAAAGGTTCTTAATGGACTAGGAATTGCTTTAATATCAACTTCTAAAGGACTTATGGTTGATAGAGAAGCTAGAAAGTTAGGATTAGGTGGAGAAGTAGTTTGTTACGTTTGGTAATACGTAATTAATAAGTTTTAAAATATAATTTAAGTATCGATAAGAATACGGGAGGTGCAAATATGTCTAGAGTAGGTAGATTACCTATAGCTATACCAGCTGGAGTAACTGTAGCTGTATCTGAAGAAAATGTTGTTACAGTTAAAGGACCTAAGGGTGAATTGGTTAAAGCTATGAACAAAGACATGAATATAGCAGTTGAAAACAATGAAATACTTGTTACTAGACCAAGTGATGATAAAGAGCACAGAGCTCTTCATGGATTAACAAGAGCACTAATCAACAATATGGTAATTGGAGTTAGTGAAGGATACCAAAAGACTTTAGAACTAGTTGGAGTTGGTTATAGAGCTCAATTACAAGGAAAGAAGCTTGTAATGAATCTTGGATTTTCACATCCAGTTGAAGTAGAACCATTAGAAGGAATAACTTTTGAAACTCCAGCACCAACAAAGGTTGTAATCAAAGGAATTGATAAAGAAGTTGTTGGAGCACAAGCAGCAGATATAAGAGCTTGGAGAAAACCTGAACCATATAAGGGTAAAGGAATTAAGTTCGAAGGTGAATTTATAAGACGTAAAGAAGGTAAGACTGGTAAGAAATAATAGAAAGGAGTGAGGGCTATGTTCAAGAAGGCTGACAAGAAGGTTAAAAGAGAAAGACGTCACCTTAGAGTTCGTAAGAAAGTTTTCGGTACTCCTGAAAGACCAAGACTTTCAGTATATAGAAGTGAAAAGAATATATATGCACAAATAATTGATGATATAAATGCTGTAACTTTAACTTCTGCATCAAGCTTAGATAAGTCAATAGCTAAAGGTGGAAATAAAGAAGGAGCTAAACTTGTAGGAGAACTAATCGCTAAAAATGCTTTAGAAAAAGGCATAACTGAAGTTGTATTTGATAGAGGTGGATATGTATATCACGGAAGAGTACAACAATTAGCAGAATCAGCTAGAGAAGCAGGATTAAAGTTCTAATAAATAAGGAGGGAAATAAATGAGAGTCGATCCTAGTAAACTAGAAGACCTTAAAGAAAAGGTTGTTTTCATAAACAGAGTTACTAAGGTTGTTAAGGGTGGTAGAAATTTCAGATTCAGCGCACTTGTTGTTGTAGGTGACGAAAACGGACACGTTGGTGTTGGAATGGGAAAATCTATAGAAATACCAGTAGCAATTAAAAAAGGAATAGAAGATGCCAAGAAAAACATGGTAGAAGTTGCGATTGTTGGAACAACTGTTCCTCATGAAATATACGGAACTTTTGGAACTGGTAAGGTTCTTATAATGCCAGCTAAAGAAGGTACTGGAGTTATCGCTGGAGGTCCAGCTAGAACAGTTCTTGAATTAGCAGGATTAAAGGATGTTAGAGCTAAGTCATTAGGTTCAAACAATCCAAGAAACATGGTAAATGCTACAATTAACGGATTAGCAGATTTAAGAACAGCTGAAGAAATAGCTAAGTTAAGAGGAAAATCTGTTGAAGAAATTTTAGGTTAGGAGGTATTTTGCAATGGCAAAATTAAGAATAACTCTAGTAAAGAGCTTAATAGGAAGAAAAAAAGACCATATAACTACTGCAAATACCCTTGGACTTAGAAAAATAGGTAAAACAGTAGAACATGAGGGAACTCCTCAAATACAAGGTATGATTAAGAAAATTGACTACTTATTAAAGGTAGAAGAAATATAATAACGAGGAGGTGCACTAAGTATGAAACTTCATGAATTAAAGCCAGCAGCAGGAAGCAAGAAAGCTCCTAAAAGAGTTGGTAGAGGAACTGGTTCAGGTTTAGGAAGAAACGCTGGAAAAGGTGAAAAGGGTCAAAACGCTAGATCAGGTGGTGGAGTAAGACCTGGTTTTGAAGGAGGCCAAATGCCTTTATACAGAAGACTTCCAAAGAGAGGCTTCACAAATATATTTGCTAAGAAAATTGTTAGCATAAATGTTGATAGATTAAATGTATTTGAAAACGGAACTGAAGTAACTCCAGAAGTATTACTTGAAGCAAGAGTAATAAGCAAGGTTATGGATGGTGTTAAAATACTTGGAAATGGAAACATAGAAAAGGCTTTAACAATAAAAGGATGTAAACTTTCAAAATCTGCAGTAGAGAAAATCGAAGCAGCTGGAGGAAAAGTTGAGGTGATTTAATATGCTATCAACCCTACGTAATGCATGGAAAGTACCAGAATTGAGAAAAAAGTTTATATGGACTATATTTTTAGTTGCAATTTTCAGGTTAGGAACTCAGATTCCTCTTCCTGGAATTGATACTTCTTTCTTGAAACAGTTAGCTGAATCTGGTAGTTTGTTAGGTTTCTATGACTTAATATCAGGAGGAGCATTTAGTCAGTTTAGTATATTAGCATTAGGTGTAATGCCATACATTAATGCATCAATCATTATGCAATTATTGACAATAGCTGTTCCTTACTTAGAAGATCTTCAAAAAGAAGGTCAAGAAGGAAGAAAGAAAATACAAAATGCTACACGTTATTTATCATTAGCAATAGCAGTAATTATTGGTGTTGGAACATTATTTACTATTGCAAATAATGGTGGAGTATCTGGCCTTGGAAAGTTTGAAATGGGAGTTATTGTATTCTCATTAGTTGTAGGTTCAACTTTTTGTATATGGTTAGGTGATCAAATTACTGTAAAGGGATTTGGTAATGGTACATCTATATTAATATTTGTAAATATTGTTTCTAGAGTACCTCAAACAATAGCTCAATTATACAGTTCTTATAAGGTAGCAGAAACAATCAGTATAGTAGAATTAGTACTATTTGTAATTGGAGTATTAGTTTTACTTTTAGCATGTATATACTTCAGTTTAGCAGAAAGAAAAGTTCCAGTGCAATATGCTGGTAAAGCTATGGGAAATAAGATGATGAAGGCTCAATCTTCTCATATTCCATTTAGTATTATAAGTGCAGCAGTAATAGCAATAATATTTGCTATGTCTGTTATGGGATTCCCAGAAGTACTTGCAAACTTTTTCCCTAAGAATTCAGTTTTGAAGGTGTTAACAACAGGTGAATTTAGTCCATTCAATAGAAGTTCATGGGTATACGTAGTAGTATATGCTATATTAACAGTATTCTTTACTTGGTTCTATAATGAAGTTACATTAAAGCCTGAAGAAATGGCTGAAAACTTAAATAAATCAGCAGGTTTTGTTCCAGGAGTTAGACCAGGAGAAGAAACTGAAAAGTATTTTGAAAGAATTTTAGCTAGAATATCTTTTATTGGAGGAGTTTTTGCAGCAATATTAGCAATTATTCCAATATTAATAGATCAATATAGTAATTTTAAAAATATGTCCTTTGGAGCAACAGCATTACTTATTGTTATTGGAGTAGCTCTTGATTTTAATAGAAGACTTGAGTCCCAAATGGTAGTGCGTCATTACGAAGGATTCTTAAAATAGATTATAAGATGGAGATGATGATGCCCGTGAAGATTATACTATTAGGTCCTCCAGGAGC
>ONGV01000053.1 GCA_900317445.1 uncultured Eubacteriales bacterium
GTTTCACCTTTTTCTATTTTGCCACCAGGAAATTCCCAAAAGTTAGCTAAAGACATATTTTTTGAACGTAAAGCACATAAAATTTCTGCCTTTTCATTTTGAATTATAGCACCAACTACATCAACAACTTTTTTCATAAAGTTCACCTCAAATAATATGTTAACATAATTTTCAAATAAACTCTATTTATCAGCTTCAAAAACTATTTGAGCATCTTTTCTGGCTATAACAGCAGTTTGAATAACTTTTATAGAGTGATTTAAGAGTTCATAACATTTTTCAAAATCTTTTTCACTAAATATTTTTTCAAAGTCAATTAATTCATATGTCATTCTATTTGAATATTTTTGTTCATTATAATTTTCTAAGCCTTCTTTAGTTTTTATTTCAATTGAAGGGCACTTATTAGATGGACCATTAACTTTTATATATCCTTTTTCTCCTTGAATAATAACAAAGCTTGGACTTTCAGCATCTTTAGCACCTGTACATTCACATATAAAATTAGGATATTTAAGTATAGCAATTCCAGAGGTATCAATTCCATTTGGAGCAATGTTAGCAAAGTATTTTATATCTTCTGCTTTTCCAAAAAGTCCAGTTACAAAATGCAGATTATAAATGTTTATATCATATAATGCACCACCAGAGAATTTAGTGCTAAAAACATTAGCAAATTCACCTTTTAAGAATCTATCATATCTGCTTGAGTATTGAGAGTAGTTACATTGAACTAATTTTATTGTTCCTATTTTACTAAGATTTTCCCTAACTTTAATGTAGTTAGGAAGATGTATTGTTGTAATTGCTTCAAAAAGAAAAAGCTTTTTTTCTTTTGCAGTTTTTATTAATGTTTCTGCCTCTTCTATTGTTGATGTAAATGGCTTTTCATTTATAACATTTTTTCCAGCCTTTAATGCTTTTAATGTATATTCATAGTGAAGACTATTTGGAAGAGCTATGTATATAAATTCTATTTCTTTATCATTTAAAAGGGCTTCATAATCAGTATATGTTTTCTTTATATTAAATTTATTAGCTAATTTTGATGCAGTTTCTTGTTTTCTTGAATAAGTGGCTACACAATTTACATTTTCCACTTCAGTTACAGCATTTAAAAATTCTTCTACAATAACACCAGTACCTACTGTTCCTATTTTCATAAAATCAATCCTTTCATATATTAATTACTTACAATTTAAATTATATCATAAATACTATGAATACGTTTAGATATAAAGTTAAAGTAAACTATAGAAAGCAATTAATAAATGATGTATTATATAAAAGAAAACTTAAATAAAAATAGAAATTCACATTTTACATAAGGAGAAAAATTATGAGTACTAAAAAAGTATATAAATGTTGTATTTTTGATTTAGATGGAACTTTAATAAATTCTATAAAAGCTATGACTTATAGTGTTAATCTTACATTAAAAGAAAATAATCTTGGTTCTATTAATGATGAAGAGTGTAAAATTTTTATTGGTGATGGATATAAAAAACTTATAGAACGTGCATTGATTCATTGTGGAGATAAAGAATTAAAGTATTATGAAGAATCTTTAGCTCTTTATCAAAAGTACTTTAAAGAGCATTGCCTTTATGGTGTTAAGGCTTATGATGGAATTAAAGATGTGCTTTCAGAATTAAAGAAAAGAAATATAAAAATAGCAGTTTTATCAAATAAACCTCACGAAAGAACATTAGATAATGTAAATGCAATATTTGGAGAAAACTATTTTGATAAGGTATATGGAGAAAGAGAGAATGTAAAAATAAAGCCAGACCCAGAGGGAGCATTACTTATTGCAAAAGAACTTGGAGTATCTCCAGAAGAATGTCTTTATTTTGGCGATACAAACACAGATATGAAAACAGGAATTTCAGCCAATATGGATACAATAGGAGTTGCTTGGGGCTTTAGAACAGTTGAAGAATTAGAAGGTTATAATCCAATGAAGATTATTAAAAGCCCTAAAGAAATTTTAGATATCATATAAATTTCAATTAAGTTAAAAGGAATATATTGAAAAATTATTCAAGGAAGAATAAAACAATATATTCCTTATTTTTATATGAAATTAGAAAAAGCTTATTTTAATAAAATTTCCAAATCATTTTCTACATCAGTTATTCCTGCTATTTTAAAGTTATCTATTAAAACTTTTAAAACATTAGGAGATAAAAAAGCAGGAAGAGTTGGTCCTAAGTGAATGTTTTTAACACCTAAATATAGTAGTGATAATAATACTATTACAGCTTTTTGTTCATACCAAGCAATATTAAAGGCTAATGGAAGGTCATTGATATCTTCTAATTCAAATACTTCTTTAAGTTTTAGTGCTATTAATGCTAAAGAGTAAGAATCATTACATTGACCTGCATCTAAAACTCTTGGAATTCCATTTATATCACCAAGATTTAATTTATTGTATTTATATTTTGCACATCCAGCTGTTAGTATAACAGTATCTTTAGGAAGTGCCTTTGCAAAATCTGTGTAATAATTTCTTGATTTTGCTCTTCCATCACAGCCTGCCATTACTACAAACTTTTTAATAGAGCCATTTTTAACCTCTTCAACTATTTTATCAGCTAAAGATAATACTTGAGCATGAGCAAAGCCACCTAAAATTTCTCCAGTTTCTATTTCTAAAGGTGCTTCACAATTCTTAGCCATTTTAATTATTTCTGAGAAATCTTTATTCCCATTTTCATCTTTTTCTATATGAGTGCATCCTACAAATCCAGCAGCTCCAGTAGTGAATAATCTATTTTTATAAGAATCCTTTGGTGGAACTATACAATTTGTTGTCATTAATATTGGTCCATTAAAGCTTTCAAATTCTTCTTTTTGTTTCCACCATGCATTACCATA
>ONGV01000134.1 GCA_900317445.1 uncultured Eubacteriales bacterium
ACACAATCTGCAGACCATCCAATTCTTTGGAATTCTGATGAAAGCTATTACTTGAAATTCTTTGTTTTCCAAGTAATATAGCCATTTAGGGGGACTGTCGCACAAAGAAATTTCATAACAATATATAGTGAACAGTTACTTAGTAAAGCACTATATATTGTATTAACATTTCTTGATGCAACAGTCCTTTTAGTTTTTCTTAAATAACACCTTTAAAACACCATTTTTATTTAAGTTAAAAATATTTACTTTTCTACAAATTCAAAATTATCTATAGGGAGCTTTCCTCCACTTTTTCTCAATAGCTCAAAAGCATCATATTTATTCATACCATAAGTTTCTAAAATCTTTTTCATATCTTTTCTCCTCTTATCTGGAAGTCTACTTGAAAAAGCAGGGAAAATAACATTACTTTCATATTTTTCATATATATTCGGAAATGCAACTAATGGTTCAAATCCTTTTTTTTCTGCTTTTTTTACACCTTCAAGCTCATATTCAAATACATATTTTTCATTTTTATATAGTTTTCCAACTATAAATTTTTCTTTTGTTATATAGTCACTCCAAACTAAATACAAACACATATTATTTTTTTCTAATCCTATATCATTTCGCATTTCCATATTTTTTCTCACTCTCCTCAAAATATATATTTATTATTCTATTCCTTCTTTCTTTTAAAAATTCAAAAAGCAATTTTTTTAAGTTTTTAGATATTATAATATCATCATACTTACTTATAATATCTTCAATAACCTTATCATTAAGATTATTTTTTATTTTTTTAACAAATCCAATAGTTTCTGAAAAATATTGCTTTTTTATTTCCTCCACTAACTCAAAATGTCTTATTCTTTTATTTCCACTCCATCTTATCATTGATTTAGATTTGCTAAATATTAGTGAGTTAAATCTCATTTTATCTTTTAAAAAACTTTCAACATCTTTATCTTTTATAAGGCAACATAACGAAGAACCATTATCATAAAGTGGTGATAAACTTAAAGCCCCACTTTTCTTATTTTTAATTATTCCCCAATTACTATGATGTCTATCACTATTTCCTATTAGTGCATCAAAAATAGGAATTTTAAGAAATTCATTAAATAACCCTGTCTCTTTTATTGAATTATATATCATATTAATAGAATATGACTCACCTGTTATATAATCTATAAACTTATCTTCGTCATAACTTTTATAAGTAGTTGTTATATATTGAATTCCTTCTCTAAGTTCTTCATTTTCTTTTAATATCATATAACTCATAGAACCCACTTTTCCTTGAAAAGTTCCTATATCAACTTTAGCACATTCAATTTCCAATACTTCTGCTAGTTGTGATGCTAATTTTTCTGCCCAATATTCTCCTGTTGGTTCTCCAATTTCTATTCCTTTAGGGAATTTAAATATTCCTTTTTCCTTTGTTATAGGATTAATTAACCAGTTCTTTTCACTAGCTCCACTTCCAAAAGGAGATTCATTATCAATTTCCCAATTTTCAAAATTTATAAGCACCTCTGCACCACCTTGTATTTTATTTAATTTCGCTTAATATAAAAAAATGATATAATATTGTTCATACAATAATTATATCATTTATACATAATATAAATACACCAAAAAATTTTTATATTTTATTCATTTTAATAACACCATTTCATTAAAATATAGAAATTAAATTTAATTTTTATAATATTTAATGATAAAAAACATAGCAAGATAGCCACTTTTATCACCATATGTTTATATATAAAATTTGAATTATACACCATCCAATTATTTGGAATTTTGATGAAAGCTATTACTTGAAATTCTTTGTTTTTCAAGTAATATAGTTAATTAAGAGACTATAGCATATTAATATAACTACTCTAAATCAGATGGAAAACAATCATTTTCATCATAATATTTAATAAATTGTAAAAGTTTTTCATTTGAAATATACTTATATTTTTTTAATGCTACAATGATAACATCTTGTAATAACTCATCACGATATATTAATTCCAAATCATTATTGGTAACATATTTAGGAAATACCTCTTCATTTGTATCATCATCTATTTTGGGATACTCATAAATATAACAAAATGAATTTAAACCAATATTTTTTTCTTTAGAATAAACACACCAATTATTATCTTTATATACTTCTAACTCTCCAACTTTGCTATAAATTTCTTTAATATGTTCAATTATTTCATAAAATTTATATTCTTTATTTTTCTCTAACATTATAAATTCATCCTTTTTATATTTCCAAACTTGTTTCAAATTTATATTTTATCTTCTTAATTATACTTTTACTTAGAATTTTTTTAGAATTGTTAAATTCTAAAATGTTTATTGGTATTAGCTTACCACTAACAAACCTTTAAATATGGTCGCTAATTAGAAAGATTTAAATTTATAAATAAAATTCAACTTTGCAACAAAAACCTTCAAAATTGTCTTTAAATGAAACCAAAGTATATTCTATTGTATCTTTATTTTTATTTCTTATATAAAAACTTCCTTTTGAATACTCAATAAATGTTAAAAAAGATATAAATATTTTTTTTGCTTCAAATAAATTATATTTATTTAATCTTACTGATATATTATAAATATTATCTTCATCAATAAACATTTTAAAATACTTAATTTGTTCATAAGAATTAAAAAAATCTTTTATCTCATATTCTAAACCTATATCTGTAATATATTTAATCCTATTTCTTATTTGCAATATAAAGTCTTCCTTCATAATACACACTCCTATATATTAGAAATATACCTTCATGTCTAAATTACTCACCACATTTTATTTCTTTTTAAGCCTTGCTTACTATTCACAAGCAATATATACTTTTTCATTTAACTCTTTAAACTAATGAAATATTTTTAGTAAAACAGTAACAAATACATAAATTAAAGTTATGTAGATATAAAAACATGAAATTGATGAATGTATTTTTTACTAATATCATTTATTTCTTTTTCATTATTATATGAAATATTATTAATAATATCTTTAAAAAACAATTTCCATTCTTTATGCATATTCCAAAAGTTTTCATCAACTTTTGATATTTCATATAAAACTTCCCATTCACAATGCTCTCCACACAACATTGGATAATATTTTAATACCCTTGAAAATATAGGAATCGCATACTCTAATAAGACTTTTTCTTCTATACAAACTATCCATTCTGGAAAAGAATAGTCATGCAATCTCTTATTAACAATATTATAATAATAAATTGATCTAACTTTCTCAAACCTTGATTTTACTTCTATCTCTAGTAATTCATATCCTCTTTTTTGAAAATTTTCTTTTTTATCATTACAAATGATAATTCCCATTTCTTCTTTTCTATAATATTTCTTAAATATTTTTTCATTTTTCTTTAGCATTTCTATCCTTTTTTCAAAAACATTCATAAATTTTTATCATACCTTTTTTTAATTTTAAAAGAATTGAAAGTTCTAAAGTATCTAGATAGTTTAATAAATATTAGCCATCTTTTTTTACTAATAGTATGTTTTATAACCAATCAAGATCTATATTATATCATTTATATGTAGCATATAGATTTAGTTTCCAATAGTTAACCAACATATTCCTTCATGAAATAAGACCCAAATTAATTTTTGAGAAAAATTAACTATTATTATATCTGTACTATAAAATGTTTCACCATATTTACAATAAAACTTACTTACAAATTCATCAATATAATTTGCATCTACTAAAAATGGTCCTAATTTCTTATTATAAGAAACATCTGTAACAATATATAGTTCTCCACTAAATTCATGTAGATTTTTAAGATAGTTTAATGCTTCCATGTCTTCTAATTCATTTTCTTCTCCAAAGACAAATTGTTTTTTTACATTAAAATATAACTCATCAACACATTTGAAGTTTATCCCAAATATTTCATACATTTTTTCATTAAAAAATTCCCATGATATTATCTTACTTATAATAATCTCTTCCTTCTTTAACTTTTAATAATTTAACTTTTTTTGCTAAAACCCATCCTTCTAACCCATATGATGATGATATTATATAATAATTATACTCCTCTTTTTCTAGTGTACTTATTAGTTCTTCAATATTATCATAATCAATTGGCCAACAATAATTTTTTCTTTTATTTAGAAGTTGGTTGTTATCTTTGATAAATTTATTAACATCATATTTACATATATCAAATATAATACTATGACTTAATTGGTTTTCAAAAAAATGAACTAAAACATTATAAAATACAATATCTATATATTCATTTAGTTTTGAATAATTATTTTTAGAATGTATAATTATTTTTTTATCTTTTAAACATACTTCATATGATATTATCTCATTATCATGAATATTAAACATGCCTAATACTGTTACCCAAAACTTACAGTAACTATCTCCCTTCTTATTTTTTTAGATATTTTACCCTTTAAGCATAAATTCTCATCTAAAGAATTTGTTAGTCTATTTCTTTCATCTTTTAGCTAATTTAAATTTATAATTTGAGGTTTACCATTTACAAATGACACACAAATTGAAAAATCTTTATCTCCAATATAAAAATTTATATAATCTATTAATTTTTGAATTATATCTTTTTTAGAATACCTTTCCTTATTATAAATTCCATATCTTTGATACATTTTTAAATCATTACCTTCAAATTCAATATTATTCTTAAAAAAGCTGTTAATATATAATTCTAATAAATCTTGTATTGTTTCTACTTTTTTTATTTGAAGTTTAGAAACTTTAATAAGTTTATTAATATCAGATTTTGATAAATTGTTATTTTCCAACAACTTATATAGTATATTTTTTAATTCAACATATTGACTTCTTTTTCCTTCATTTAAAAATTTATTTTCAGGAAACATACAATAAATATTATAAGGTATTCTCATATTTATTATATAAGAATTATTTTCTTCACCATTTAGAACTTTTTGAATATCTCTTACTTCTTCATCTAAGCAACAAAATTCATCTTTTATATCATTATTCTCTATATGAAATGTTGAAATTTTTTTGACAAATGGATATATTTTTATTTTATCTAAAACAATGTAATTTCCTTTTAATATATCATAATATGCTGTCTTACTCCACTCACCTAATTGTTTTTTTGATATATTTCCACAAAAATATAAGTTTATTTTTTCTCTTAGTTCTTTATAATCAAATTCCATAAATTCATATTCCTTCTATAAAACTCTACCTTTATTAAAATCACTTTCTAAATCTATCCATACTATGTTTTTTGCATTTTCAAAATGTTGCAATGAATAATATGTACCATCTTCATAATAATTCATTAGTCTTCCCTTCTTTTTATCATATTAACATTTTATTTTATATTATTATCCATTTAATTCTATTATAATGCTAAACTCATGAATAAATAGTAAACTTTTTAATTTGACAACTAAATAAATCAATGATATATTGAACCACAAAGAGTATATTTTTAATATGTTTATTATTAAATTAGTATAAATGGGGACAATGATGTCTAAACTAATTATGTTTAGATTTCATTGTCTTTATTTTTTAATGAAAGGATGTGTGAAATATGGATATTTTTGATATAATGGGTCCAGTTATGGTTGGTCCTTCAAGCTCTCATACTGCTGGGGCTGTAAAGATTGGTCATGTTGCAAGGCAACTTTTAGCTGAAGATATTAAAAAGGCTGAAATTTTTCTTCATGGTTCCTTTTTATCTACTGGTAAAGGTCATGGAACAGATAAAGCATTAATTGCTGGACTTTTAGGAATGAATCCAGATGATGAAAGAATTCCAAAAAGCTTTGAAATTGCAAAGGAAAAGGGAATGGAATTTTCTTTTCAAGGAATTAATTTAAGAGATGCTCATCCTAATACAGCTTTATTAAAATTATTAGGAGTAGATGGCAGAGAGCTAGAGGTTGAAGCATCATCTATTGGTGGTGGACAGATAAATATATGTAAAATAGACAACCTTTCTACAAACTTTAGTGGTGATTATCCTACTCTTATTGTTCATAATCTTGACCAGCCTGGTCATGTTATGGCTGTAACTTCTATGCTAGGACATAAAATGGTAAATATTGCATCAATGCAACTTTATAGAGCTTCAAGAGGTGGCAATGCAGTTATGGTTATAGAGTGTGACCAAGAAATTCCTGAAGAAGGTATCTCTTGGCTAAAGCATCAAGAGGGTATAATTAAAGTTACATATCTTAGTAAGGACTAATTGCTAAGTAATCAAATATATAGAAATATGTGTTTGAACATAGACAAAAGAGGACAGATTAAATCTTTTGTCTATGTCTTAGCAATAGGTCTCAAGGCTTAGTGACTGCTACTATCGAAAGATATGTTGCAGATATGAACTACGTTGTACAGTAAGGTAAAGACACACCAATGGATGTAATTCTCAGTCCATTGCTCTGTGAGTGCCAATCAAGAAACAATGCTAATGTCCTGCATTGATAACAGAGAAACACATATCCTCTGTATGACATTGCCAAGAGGAAAAATACTCCGAAAGGAAGGTGTCAGAAATGACAAATTATGTTTTTGTAATAGATGCTAATGGTAAACAATTAGCACCAACAAAAGAACAAAAAGCATGGTATCTTATTCGTAAGAAAGGTGCTACATTAGTTAATAAATATCCAATGGTAATACAATTAAATAAAGTGATTAAAGATAATAATATTTGTAAAGATGAAATTCGTTGTGGAATTGATGATGGTGGACTTCATGTAGGAATTGCATTAATTCAAAGATGTCAAACAAAGAACAAGGTTCTTTTTAAAGGAACTATTGAACAACGTAATGATGTTAAACATTTAATGCAAGTTAGAAAAAAATATAGACAATATCATCGTTATCATAAAAGATATAGACCAGCAAGATTTAATAATCGTAGTTCTTCTAAAAGACAGAGCAGAATAGCTCCAAGTATTTTTCAAAAACGTCAAGCTATAATTAGAGTAATAAATCAATTAAATAAATGGATAAATATAAAAAATTATTGGCTTGAAGATGTTTCTATAGATATAAGAGCATTAACAGATGGATACAAACCTTATAGTTGGCAATATCAAAAATCTAATAGATTAGACGAAAATATTCGTAAAGCTATTATTTTAAGAGATGGCTGTAAATGTATGGAATGTGGTAAAGCAAATTGTAGATTAGAAGTACATCATATAAAACCCAGAAGATTAAATGGTTCAAATACAATAGATAATTTAATCACATTATGTAAAAAATGTCATCAAAAGACAGAGGGTAAAGAAGAATTGTTTATGAACAAATATTTTTCTTTATTGGGTAAATCAAAAGATAATAAAAATTTAAATTATGCAAGTCATGTAATGATAGGAAAGAATTGGTTAAGAGAACAATTGTCTAATCTTGGTGAATTATATTTAACAAATGGTGGAGATACTGCAAATAAACGAATTGATTGGAATATAGAAAAAACACATTCTAATGACGCAATATGTATAACTGAATTAAAACCTGACACAACAGATATAAAAGATTGGATTATAAAAGCTATGCGTAGACAAAGTAAAGCTAAAACAGACAATGTATTAGGAATAAAGCATAGAGATTTAGTGGAATATAAATATAAAAATGGAGAAATACATAGAGGGTATGTAACAGCATTGTATCCAGAAATAAAGGCATTAAATTTTCAAAGTCCAACGAAGCATTGTAAAAAAGTAAATGCTCGAAAATGTAAACTACTTTGGAAATATAACAAAATATATTGGTTAGATAATGTGAATTAATCACATTTGTCTATATTTAAACACGATTAGTAAAGGAGGAAAAATAATGAGTTTTGATTCTATTTCTAAAATATTAAAAAAGGTTGATTCTGAAAATAAGCCTTTTTGGCAAATAATACTTGAAGATGACATGAATGAAAGAAGAGTTTCTTCTAAGGAATCAATTGATAAAATGGCTTTACTTTATAATGCTATGAAAAATGCTGATTCTTCATATGATGGAAATTTAAAATCTGCTAGTGGCTTAGTTGGTGGGGAAGGTGAAAAAATACGAATTGCTTTAGAAAAAGGTACTTTAATGTGTGGAAATTTTATTGGTACTGTTATGGAAAGAGCATTAAAGATGGGAGAATCGAATGCTTGTATGAAAAGAATAATAGCAGCTCCAACTGCTGGTTCTTGTGGGGTTATTCCTGCTGTTTTGTTAACATATCAAGAGTTCTTTAATGTTCCTGAGGAGAAAATGTTAGAAGGATTATATGTTGCTTCAGGATTAGGAGAAGTTATTGCATTGAGAGCTTCAATTGCAGGTGCAACTGGAGGATGTCAAGCAGAAATTGGCTCTGCTAGTGCTATGGCAGCAGGTGCAATTGCTTATTTAAATGGTGGAAATGGTGAAGAAATTTCTCATGCTTGTGCCTTAGCTCTTAAAGGCCTACTTGGTCTTGTTTGTGACCCTGTTGCAGGTCTTGTTGAAGTGCCTTGTGTTAAAAGAAATGTCATTGGAGCTGTAAATGCTATTACTAGTGCTGATATGGCTTTAGCAGGTATTAGAAGTAAAATCCCACCTGATGAAGTAATTGATGCAATGAAGGAAGTTGGGGACTTACTTCCTCCTAGCCTTCGTGAAACAAGTAAAGCTGGTCTTGCAGTTACACCAACTGCAATAAAAATAACTGAAGATATTATAAAATAAAAAAGTTTCAATTATTATTTTGCTTTTTCTGTAGGCAAGCTCCAAGTCAACACAAAATAATAATTAAAAAATCTTAGGTTCATTATTATTTAGCTATTTCATCATGTAAACTCCAAATTACTGCTTAATAAAATAATGAACCTAAGGTTGTAACAATTTTTTGTGTAAAAATTTTTATTTAAAGTCTTTTCCTTGATAAATATCATTTTCTTCTAAAGCTTTATCTATCGCATTAAGTACTTCCCACTTTTTTAAACTCCACATAGGTCCTATTAAAAGATTTCTTGGAGCATCTCCTGTTAATCTGTGAACCACCATATCCTGTGGAAGCATAGCTATTCCTTTGCATATTAAATCTATGTAATCTTCTTGTGATAAAAATTTTAATTCTCCATTTTCATATAACTTTACCATAGGAGTATCTTTCATTAAATGAAGAAGATGAAACTTTATTCCTTTAGCTCCTGAATGAGCAATATAGTCTATCGTTTTTAGCATATCACTTTTATCTTCTCCTGGAAGTCCTAAAATAGAATGCACAACAAAATCTATTTTTCTTTTCTTTAATCTTTTTATAGCATCTTCAAAAACTTCAAGTTTATAACCTCTATTTATTTTTAATGCTATATCATCATTTACAGTTTGAAGACCAAGCTCTACCCATACATAAAACTTCTTATTAATTTCTTCTAATAAATCTAAAACTTCTTCTTGTAAGCAATCTGGTCTTGTAGCAATTGCTAACGCAACAACACCTTCTTCTTTAAGTGCTTCATAGTACTTTTCTCTAAGAACTTCAACAGGTGCATAGGTATTTGTATAGGCTTGAAAATAAGCTATGTACTTACCATTTTTCCACTTCTTATTCATCATAATCTTTATATCTTCAAACTGCTTATGTATAGATGTGCATCTATTTCCTGCAAAATCTCCAGAGCCTTTTTCGCTACAAAAAACACATCCACCTCTGCTTATAGTTCCATCTCTATTTGGACATGAAAACCCTCCATCTAGTGATATCTTAAATACCTTTTCACCAAATTTATTCCTTAAAAAATAATTTAGACTATGATATCTTTTACCATTCCAATCCTTCATTAAAAAAATCTCCTTTTATCTAAAAAGCCATACCTTATCATTAAACATCTCTAATGTTTATTTAATAATTATTATTGCAAAATGGCATTAATTTTTCAATGGATATTTTTTAATGCAAAATTTTTATTTTATTTTCTTTTAAGTCTATTAAACATTCATTTTTCTTTGATTTATCTTTAGATTCCACTTCAACTAGTAATCCTTTATCATTTACACATTTTATCTTTGAAGTATATTTTTCTTTAGGAAATTCTTTTTCAAGGTTTAAATCTATAAGTTCACCTGTATTATTTCTATATATTTTTATAAAACTTTCTCCATCTTGCTTTATCTGTAATATAAGCTCTCCATCATCATTTGAAAATAACAACTCTTCAACCTCTGCATTACTTATTAAATCATATTCTATAAGCTTTTTAACTATGGGTGCTTCTAGTGCATCTTCAATATTTTTTTCTATATCATTTATATTAGTTTCTTCATTACCAGAACTATTATTTTGACCTAATGTGTCCTTTTCTTCTTTTACCTCTGCAAGTAACAAAGCTATGTTTTCTCCATCTGTTGAA
>ONGV01000184.1 GCA_900317445.1 uncultured Eubacteriales bacterium
AGAGTTTATGATATTTTAGGAGTAAAATTTGATTCATTAGCAGGAGAAGCTTTCTATAATGATAAGATGAATGTTGTTATAGATATGCTTAAGGAAAAGAATTTACTTGTTGAAAGTAATGGGGCTCAAGTTGTAATGCTTGAAGATTACAATATGCCTCCTTGTATAATATTAAAAGGTGATGGAGCATCTATATATGCTACAAGAGATTTAGCAGCTGCTTTATACAGAAAGAAAACTTATGATTTTTACAAAAGTATTTATGTTGTAGGAACTCCTCAAGCACTACATTTTAAACAAGTATTTAAGGTATTAGAACTTGCAGGAAAGGACTGGGCAAAAGATTGTATTCATGTAGGTTTTGGTCTTGTTAAATTTGCAGATAGAAAATTATCTACAAGAAATGGTGAAATTGTATTATTAGATGATTTATTAAATCAATCAATTACAAAAACAGCAGATATTATTAAAGATAATGAAAGCATAGAAAATAAAGAAGAAGTAGCTAAAAAAATAGGTGTAGGTGCTGTAATATTTACTTACTTAAAAAATTCAAGAGAAAAAGATATTGTATTTGACTGGAATGAAATATTATCAACAGAAGGAGAAACAGGTCCTTATGTACAATATGCTTATGCAAGAGCTAAGAGCATACTTAGAAGAGCAGAAAATGTTAGTGCTACTGTAGATTATAGTAAATTAAATTCTAAGGAAGAATTTGAACTTATAAAAACATTAGAAAGCTTTAATAAGTATATATTACTTGCATTAGATAAGCTTGAACCATCTATATTAACAAGATATGTTATAGAAGTAGCAAAAGGATTTAATAGATTCTACAATGCACATTCTGTATTAAATTTAGAAGATGAAGTTTTAAAGGCAACAAGATTAAAATTAGTTGAAGCAAGCAGTCAGGTTATAAAAAATGGTTTAGCATTATTAGGTATAGATGTAGTAGAAAAGATGTAATAAAGAAATCAGTCCTTATTATAAAGAATTAAAATTCAAAATAATAAGGACCTCTTTTTTAACTAGTTTTATTAAACAAGGAGAAGAGAATGTTTTTTAATAGGAATATAAAATATAGAGATATTTTAATATTTGCTCTTATAGGTCTTATAGGATATAAATTAATAGATAATTATAAAATTTTCTTTAATTTTTTTCATGATTTAATATCTATTATTACTCCTTTTATTTATGCTTTAGTATTTGCATATATATTAAATCCTGTAATGAAAATTTTTGAGAAAAAACTTAAGCTAAGTAGAGGCGTATCTGTTTTTTGTACCTATCTTATAATATTTGGACTATTAACAATATGTATGGTATTTTTAGTTCCTTCTTTAGTAGATAGTATTGGTTCTATTATTGATGAAATTCCAAGTTATGTAACTAAAATTCAAGGTTGGGTTATGGAAGCTTATAAAAATCCAAGATTAAAAGAAATTATTAATGATATAGGACTTTCAAATTATTTATCAAATGTTCCAAGTAGTGTTGGAAGTGTTATTAGTAGTATTTTAGAAAGTTCTTTAAGTTCTATATTTAGTATAGCAACTAACTTAATAAAAATTATTTTTGGAAGCTTAATTTCCATATATGTTTTGTACTATAAAGAAAGTTTTATAGAAAAAGGGAAAATTATTCTATGTATGATTTTTAAAGAAAACTGGGCATTAAGGATAATTAATAAAGGAAGAGAATATAATAAAAATATTGGGTTTTATGTTGGTGCTAAGGCTGTAGATTCTCTTATAATAGGCATATTAGCTTTTATAGGGCTTTTAATAATTAAAGCACCTTATCCATATTTATTAGCATTAATTGTAGGAATAACTAATATGATTCCTTACTTTGGACCTTTAGTAGGAGAAATAGTAGGTGCATTTTTTGGAATATTTGTATCTTGGAAAATAGCATTAATTACATTTATCTACATTTTAGCTCTTCAACAATTTGATGCTTGGTATTTAGAAGCTAGAGTTGTAGGAAAGAAGTTAAGTTTAAATCCTGTTACTATAATTTTTGGTATACTTATTGGAGGAGGCTTTTTTGGAGTTATTGGAATGATATTAGCATCTCCAACAATGGCAACAATAACAAATATTTATAAAGATAAGGAAATAAAATTTATAAATAAAAATAAAGGTATATTAGAAAAATTAAATAAAGATTATACAAATGAAGAAAATGATAAACTAAAAAAAGATAAGACAAATGAAGAAACATCAAAAGATAACTAATTACCATGAGTTAAAAGGTTAGCAATATTGTTTTTAGGTAATGAATTTGATATAATGGTTTAAATTGTTGTTATTATGAAAATATATAGAATTTACAAATTAGATAGGAAAAGAGTGGTACAGTGATAATAAGAGAAAATACCATAAAAATAAAAAATATAAATAATGAATTTATGATTCATAAAGAAGAAATTAAATATTTACCAGAGAACTTAATATTTTTTGATTTAGAGCATTATGTATATAAAAAGCCTAAATGTGTAGGGGTTTTTGGAGCTTGCGAATTTGACAAAAAAAAATCAGTTTTAAAAGTTACTCAGTATATGATAGAAAATAGATATGAAGCTATAGATATTTTAAACCTATCTAAAAGTTACTTTATTAATATGAAAAATAAAGGTAAAAAAGCTATAGTAACCTTTTCAGGTAACAATGATTTTACTGTAATAAATTATTTGTTTGAAAAGTATAAAATAGATTATAATTTTGAAGAAAATTATGATTCTATAGATATTCAAAAAGAATATGAAAAAGTAAGAAAAAAGTCTATAGGATTAAAAAACTTAGAAAAACAATTTGACATAATAAGAGAAAGTGAAGTTATAAGTGGCTCTAATTTAGCTAAAACATTCCATAAAATTATGAAAGACAAAGATTATATTAAAAGAATGCCAAAAGATAAAGTGGAAAAAATATTATTATATAATGAACAAGATGTGGTTAATCTTTTTCATATATACATGAATTGGAATAAGTATATGGACTATGAAGAAGAAGAAGAAACAACTGAAATAAAATCTATTGAAGATATAGAAGAGGAAGAACTATTTACTAAAGAAAAGGATATGTCAATAGAAAAGAAAAAATCTTTAGAAGAGGTAGAAATAGAAGATTCTCTTATAAATATTTATGAAGATAAAGAAAATATTATAAAAAAGTAAATAAAAACTGTATCATTAAATAGATATTAAATTTTAATGGTACAGTTTTTGAGTTAAAAAAAATCTTATATAATTAATCACTTTTTTTAAATATTTTATTACCATCAGAAATAAGAATTATTGTATTATCATAAGCAGTATTAAAAAAATTTATATCATGATTTTCTAAAAGATTTAATGTTTCTAAGTGAGGATGTCCAAAACTATTATCTTTTCCAGAGGTAATAATTGCAAGAGAAGGATTTACAGCACATAAAAATTCTTCACTACTTGAGGTAGATGAACCATGATGACCAAGTTTTAACACATAAGATTTAAGTAAATTTTTACTTCTAGATAATACATTATTTTCAATAAGTTTTTCACAATCTCCTGTAAAAAGAAAGGAAGTTTCTCCATATTCAATTTTAATCATAGCAGAGTAATTATTTAAGTTATCAAAATTTTCATCTTCTAGGGGAGATAGAACAGTTATTTTAGTATTTTCCCCTAAATCTAAAGAGTTTGTATTAGTATTTAAAATATTTATTTTCATATCTTTATTTTTTAAACTTTCTATCATTAATTCAAAGGTTTTTGAAGAGGTGGATACTTTAGGAGAAAAAAAATTATTTACAGTATATTTTTTTATAATGGCATTCATATTTCCAATGTGGTCTTCATGAGGGTGAGTTGCAATAAGGTAATCTATAGTATTTATATCAAGAGAGTTTAAATAGTTTAATAAATTTTGTCTGCTATCTTTAGGACCAGAATCTATGAGCATATTTTTATTGTTTACCCTTACAAGAATAGAATCACCTTGACCTACATTTATATAATGAACTTCCATAGTATTTTCTAAAGGAGTATTACTAGAAGCAGAAGAACAAGATATAAAAGTAGAAAAACAAATGCATAGTATAATAAATAATTTTTTCAAAAAACCACCTCTTGTTTTCATATTATATCCAAAATTTAAAATTTTAATCAATAAATTTGCATATAAATTAATGAAAGTTTATAATTAAGAAAAAAATACCAACAAGGAGAAAAGAAAATGATATTTAAGTATTTATATTATGGCTTATTCATGGCATGGATAAGAATAAAGGGAATAGGTTGGAATTATTTAAACAAATTTAAGGGAAAGGAAGCAGCTTGGAGGTTTGGACAAGAAGTTTTTGCTCAATTTAGTAGAGTAACAATAAAAGTTGTAGGTATGGATATTCATGTTAAAGGAAAAGAAAATATACCAGAAGGAACATGTGTATTTATGGGGAATCATCAAAGTATATTAGATATTCCAGTTTTAAGAAATTCAGCAGGTAGAACTATAGATTTTGTAGCTAAGAAAGAACTTCTTAAAGTTCCAGTTGTAGGATATTGGATTTCTCATATAAATAGTGTTGCATTAGATAGAGAAAATCCTAGAGAGGGAATAAAGGCTATAAGTAAGGCTGTAGAGAATGTAAAAGAAGGATATACTTTTGCTGTATTTCCAGAAGGAACAAGAAGTAAAGATGGAAAAATACATGAATTTAAAAAAGGAAGTGGAAAAATAGCAACAAAACCTAAAGTTCCAATAGTTCCATTTGTTATAAAAGGTACATCAGCTTGCTTTGAGGATAATAAAAAGTTTATACCAGGAAGAATTGATATTATTTTTGGAGAACCAATAGAAACTGAAAATTTAACAAGAGATGAAGAAAAAAATATAACTGAAATTGTTTATGAAAAAGTAATTTCTCTTGAAAAGGAAATAGAAAAAAAGAACATATAATATTAAAATGAAAAAATGAAGGTTCCTAAATTGCATTTTTTATGATATAATACAAAATAGGATTGCATTTTGGGGCAAAAATGCAATTTTAAAAAATAAAAAAATCACAAGGGGGCAGGAAAATGAGAAAAGAATTCTCAATGAGTGATGATAAAATCATTATAAATTTTACAAATAAGTATTGTAAAACATTTGAAACTTTATTAGAAAGTGAAGCTTTTAGAAAGGTAATAGATGTTTATATTAAAAGCATAAAAAAGAAAAACACTACAACTTTTAAGTTTTTAAAAACATCTTTAGAAACAGATGATATTGCAGAAATAAGAGAACATTTAGCAAAAGTTTTTAAATATTTAACTGTTATGGGTGTAAAGGAAATTGCAAAGGGTAGCCCTAAGTATGAAAAATTAGTTTTAAATAGAGATGAATTAATAGAAGTAGTAGAAGAATTATATTTATTCTGGAGAAAACTAGAAAGATATACATTAGTTGATGGTGGAAAAATAGAAGAAGGAATTGGTGCTGTAAGCTTTACTGAAGCAAATGCAGAATTTTCAAATTTAATATTAAAATTATATAGAAAAGTAGAAAAACATATTATAGGTAATCCACCAAAGGTATTTAGACAAATACCAGCTGGAGGAAATGCATGTATTATGATAACTCCAGTAGTATGGCCTATTCCAAAGGGATATGAAGTTTTAGAGGATATTCCTTTTATAGATTCTATGTTAATTGAAACACCATTTATAACATACCCTAAAAAATCTACAAGAGATGGTATGTTTACTGAAGTCTATAAAAATCCATTAAATTATTGTAATATAAATGGAGACCATTGGTTCTGTTATCCAGCTAAGGTTGGAGAATCTCTTGCATATATTTATTTCCATAAAGATTATATGTCTCATGGAGTAAGTTTATGTAACCTTTTTGAAATGGCTAGAAAAGAAGAATGTAGAGGAAGAAAGCCAGATTTAGTATATGTATTTGGAGCCTCTGATGATGACAATGATTTAAAAACTGTATTTTATCATGATAAAGAAAATGATATTATGTTAGGATATATTAATCATTCAGATGAAGTTGATTATTTTGGATATATAAAGAAAATGAGTTTAACCCTTCATAATTTAAGAATGATAGATAAAGGATACCTTCCAATACATGGGGCTATGGTAAATATAGTTTTAAATAATGGAAAAACAGCTAATGTTGTAATTATGGGAGATAGTGGAGCAGGAAAATCTGAAAGTATAGAAGCTTTTAGAGCATTAAGTGAAGATTATATTTCTGAAATGACAGTAATTTTTGATGATATGGGAACATTTAAAATTAAAAATGATAAGATATATGGTTATGGAACAGAAATAGGAGCTTTTGTAAGACTTGATGATTTAGATCAAGGGTATGCATTTAAAGAAATGGATAGAAGTATATTTATGAATCCAGATAAGGTTAATGCAAGACTTATTATGCCTATAACTCCATATAAAAAGGTAATACAAGGACATAAAGTAGACTTTTTCTTCTATGCTAATAACTATTCAAAGGTTGAAGATGGAAAATCTTTAGAATACTTTGAAACTCCAGAAGAGGCAATAAAAGTATTTAGAGCTGGAGCTAGAATGGCAAAGGGAACAACTACAGAAAAAGGATTAGTTGAATCTTTCTTTGCAAATCCTTTTGGACCTGCTCAAAAAGAAAAAGAAACAGATATATTAATTAAAAAATATTTTGATATAATGTTTAA
>ONGV01000001.1 GCA_900317445.1 uncultured Eubacteriales bacterium
ATACCATTTTTTATAGCTCCCTTAGCAGTAAAAGATGCACATTTAGTTGAATCACAACCAACAATATAAATTTCTTCTATTCCATTCTCTTTAAGATACTTTTTAAGCTTTCTATTAGTAAATGCATCTCCAAAAGCTTTAGTAAAAACAATATCATTAACCTTCTTTAAATTATGATGTAATTCTACTCCTGGTGTTCCTTCTATGGAATGACCAAAAAATTTTCTAAAGAATAACTTGTTAGGTAAAACTTCTTGTATGTATATTATTTCTGTTCCTAAAGCCTGTTCTTTTTCAATAATTGTATTTACACTATTCATATATTCATCTACACTATTAAAGGTTCTTTGATGAAAACTAGACATATCTAACTTAAATTGATTTCTAAAAAAATTCTCATTTTCAAAATATTCTTCTTGTAAATCTATAACTAACAATGCTTTCTTCATTTAAAATCATCCTTTCTTTTATACTCATTAATTTTGTTATGAACAAAATTCACCATACCTTCAATGTGGTGTCTCATTATATCTTCCATAAATTCTTCTCCTATAATTTCAATATTGTTATTTATTAAAAATATAGAACGTATTATTCCTGTAAGTATACCTTTGTCCTTTTGCGAAAAATGAACTCCTTTAGTAACCATAAAAACAATATTATCAACTACTATAGAATCATTTCTAAAATCTTCATTTACTTTACTCTTAGGCAGTTTTCTAAATAAATATTCTATTTCCTCATAATCAAAAAACACTCTATATTCTGGTTTTTTTATAATCTTAAATAATTCGCAAAAATTATTTACTATAACTTCTTTTGTTAATGGTTGTTTTTGAAAATCTAGAGCTATTTTCTCATGAACCTCTTTTACAACTTCATTTCTAACTTCAAGAAAAAATAATTCCTTTGTTTCATAATATCTATAAAATTGCCCTTTAGCTATTTTACATCCTTTTATAAGTTCATCTATAGAAGTGTTTTTAAAACCATTTTTAGTTGCTAATTTTCTTCCCTCTTCTTTTAATCTCTCTTTATTTTTCTTATTTTCTTCTTCAGTAAATGCCTTTCCCAAGTTCTTCACCTCTATGACTATTTATTTTTTATAGTCATAGTATACTTCGTTTTCTATTTTTTGTCAAATAAAAAACTAGCCATCCAAACTTTTTGTTTAAATAGCTAGCTTATTTAAGCCTATTATATATTTTTCACATTCCATTTATTAAATAATATAAGCCCAAAGTTAAGAATTAATGCTACTATAAAAATTATTCCTAAAGGTACTTTTTTATCAATAACTTGTCCAAAAAGTAATTGTCCTGGTGCAACACTTATAGTTGCTATTGCTGTTGAAAATGCTGATACACGTCCAAGCATATTTAAAGGAACTTCTTTTTGTATAAATGTTAATGTAAGTACATTTGATAAAGCTAAAGAAAACATAATTAACATACCAGAAAAAGCAAATATTCCTGCCATAATATAATTATTTAATTTTATAAAGCCTAATATAGTCATTATTGTAACTCCTAATATCATAGGATAATAGGTATAATGAACTTTCTTTATAGAAAATAAATTTGGTTTTATGCTAATAAAAAATCCACCTAATATCATTCCTAAAACACATATAGCTTCTACTATTCCATAAACCTTTGAAGAAAGATTTAAAAAAATATTAATAAAATATGGACATACTATTGATAATATAGGAACTAAAAATATATTGCAAAAAGCATATGATGCTATAATTCCTAAAATAATTTTCTTTTTATTTTTTAAATAAACAAAACTATCTTTCATATCTATAAATGATTTATTTATAAAATTCATTGAAAATACCTTTTCTTTATTTTTCTCTATATCTTTTATATCTATAAATAGTTCTATTATTGCAGAAATTAAAAAGCTTATTGCATTTATTATTACTATTAATTTTATTCCAAGTAGTCCATAAAGAATCCCTGCAAGTATTGGTCCTAAAAAGTTTACAATGGAATTAACTTGATTTATTATTCCATTAGCTGAAGTAAGTTTATCTTCTTCTACCATTTGAGGAATTGAAGCTGTTACTGCTGGTCCATATAAGGTATAACATATTGATAGCATAAACATAACTACTCCAATTATTAAGGTACTATCCTTTTCTCTTAATAATACAAAAGCGTAGCCACCTATTAATATTGCACAAAAGAAATCTAAATATACCATTATTTTTTTCTTGCTTACACTATCTGAAAGCTTTCCTGCAATTGGTGCAAATATTATATATGGTATAGTAGAGATTGCTAATATATTAGCAAAGGTAGCTGTACTACCTGTAAATTGTAATAGATATAAAGACATACTAAATCTTTGTATTGAGTTCCCAAATAGTGAAATAATCTGCCCTAAAACTATTATTATAAAGTTTTTATTTTTCATGATTCCCTCTAAAAAGTTCATATTCTGTACATATTGGATATTCTCCATTTTCACTATATTTTAAGTTAGCATCTATACCATAAATTTCTTTTAAATTTTCTTTATTAATTACATCTATTGGTATTCCTTCACAAATAATTTTTCCCTTTTTAAGTCCAATAATATTATCTGCAAATCTACAAGCATTATTAAGTTCATGAAGAACTATAACTACTGTAATATTTTTCTCTCTATTAAGCTTTTGAAGAACTTCTAAAACTTCTAATTGATAGGACATATCTAAATAGGTTGTAGGTTCATCTAGCATTATTATTTCTGTTTCTTGAGCTAAAGTCATAGCTATCCAAGCTCTTTGCCTTTGTCCTCCAGATAAATTTTCAATTTCTCTATCTGCAAATTCACTAAGTCCAGTTTCTTTAATTGCCCAATCTATAACTTTTTTATCATGACTATTAAGTCCACCTATAAGTTTTTGATAAGGAAATCTTCCAAAGGCTACTAATTCTCTTACTGTAAGACCACTAGGACAAACAGGTCCTTGAGGAAGAAATGCTACTTCCTTTGCTATATCCTTTTCCTTTATCTTATTTAAATTCTTATTATTTATAAAGATTTCTCCTGCCTTAGGTTTATTAATTCTTGATATTGTTTTTAAAAGTGTTGATTTTCCACATCCATTTGCTCCAATAATTATACTTATCTTTCCTTTAGGTATTGATAAACTCATATTTTCAATTATTGTATTATTTTCATAGGATACATATAATTTTTCTACACTAATAGCTTCCATCATTATTTCTCCTTCATCATTAAATAAATAAAATATGGTACTCCAAATATTGATACTGTTATTCCAACAGGAATTTCAATTGGTGAAAATAAATTTCTTGAAACTCCATCAGCAATAAGAATTATTATTACACTTATCATTGCTGAAACTGGTACAAAATTCTTATGATAAGAACCTACCAATTTTCTTGCAATATGAGGAGATATAAGCCCTAAAAATCCAATATTTCCTGCAAAAGCTGTAGCTGTTCCTGATAATATAACTGCTAAACTTAAAAATTTCTTTCTTTCCTTTTGAATATTTAACCCTAAAGAAATAGCAAGCTCATCTGATAAATTTAAAATGTCTAATTTCTTATGATTTAATAAGACTATAATAAACATTATTGTTACTATAGGAATAATTACCTTTGCATAATTCCATCCAGAACCCCAAAGACTTCCTGACGTCCATACTAAAACCCTATTATAATCTCCAACCCCTCCTCTAGAAGTAAAGAATGTTATAAAGGCATTTAATCCTGCATTTAGTGCAATTCCTATTAATAAAAGCCTTTTAGGTCTCATTATTCCACCTTTGCTAGACAGTATGTATATAATAAATGAAGTAATTGCAGCTCCTATTATAGCCATAAATGGTAATACAAAAATTGAAAATTCTCCAAGCTTGTTATAATAGTTTCCTGTAGAATATGTAATAAAAATAACTGCCATAACTGCCGCCCCAGCATTTATTCCTATTATTCCTGTATCAGCTAAATCATTTTTAGTTATAGTTTGAAGAACTGCACCTGCTGTTGATAATGCAACGCCAACTGCAATTCCTACTAAAAGCCTTGGAAGTCTAATATTTAATATTGCTGTATTTTGAAGCCTAGTTCCTTTTCCTAAAAGAGTATTTATAACTTCTAAAGGTGAAACTTTATAAGTTCCCCAACACAATGTAACTCCAAAGGAGATAATTAATAAGGCTACTAAAATTATTATAATTATTTTAAATTTATTTTTTTTCATTAACCTCTCTCCTTTCTAGCTGCCAAAATAAAAAATGGTACTCCTATAATTGCTGTAAAAACTCCAATTGGAGTTTCATATGGATTAAATAACATTCTAGCTAAAATATCTGCAAAGGTTAAAAGAACGGCTCCAAGTAAAAATGAACATGGAATATTTTTTCTATAATCTTCACCTAATATTTTTTTGACTACTTGTGGAACTATAAGCCCTACAAAAGCTATATTTTTTCCAACGGCTACAGCAGCTGCACACATTGGTATCATAACCATAAGAGTAATGAATCTTATTTTCTCTGGGCTTTCTCCAAGACCTATACAAACATCATCTCCAAGATTTAATATATTTATTTTTGGTGATAATAAAATTGCTATTAAAAAACCTATTGTTCCAATAATAAAAACAAGAAGAAAGTCTGACCAACTAGCATTTCTAAATCCTCCAGAAACCCAAAAAGCTATCATTTGAGATTGGTTTGATAAAAGTCCTATTATTGTTGTTAATGAAATGAAAAATGTGCTCATAGCAGTTCCTGCTAAAAGTATTTTGGTAATAGAATTATTATTGGCTTTTTTTGATATAAATCCTAAAACTATAATTCCTGATAAAAATGCTCCTATAAAAGATGCTATCATTACATTTTTTGTTGTTATTACAATTCCTGTTGCATAAAATATTGCTATTACTAAAGTTGCTCCTTGACTTACTCCAAGTATAGAAGGTTCAGCTATTGGATTTCTTGTAACCCCTTGAATCATTGCTCCTGTTACTCCTAATATTCCTCCTGTCATAAGTACAGAAAGTGCTCTTGGAATACGTACATCTCTAACCAGCATAAGTTCTAGTGTTTCACTATAATTAAATATACTATTAAAAATGTCTCTAAAAGTAATATGGACGGATCCTAGCCTTATAGCTAGAACCAGTCCTATAATTAGAAGTAACAAACTAAAAATCACAAATATTAATAAATGTTTATTACTTTGTTTCATTTAACATTTCACCTATTTCATCTAATAATAAATCTCTTCCTATTGAACTATAACCTTGATTAAAGTATGGTGAAGCTCCTAATTTCACTACCTTTCCTTCTTTAACTGCAGGTAAACTGTTCCAAATTGCATTACTTTCAAGTTGTGTATAATCTTCATCAGTTGTTATTAAGAATATATAATCTGTATCTATTGCAGCTAATCCTTCATATGTAACTACTGGAAGACTTATATTGCTTTGTTCTGGCATTCCTTTAGGCTTGCTAAGTCCCATATCTTCATATAAAACACTTCCAAAACCAGCTCCATCAAATATAAAGAACTGTCCACCACTTGCTAAAAATGAAAGGTAAGTTGTATTTTCTCCATACTCAGCCTTAATTTTATCTCCAGCTTCTTTAGCTTTTTCTTCATAAGCTTTTAACCACTTTTCTGCTACATCTTCTTTATTAAATACTTTTGCAAAACTTTTAACATCATCTTTCCAATTTAAAGCTTCTAATTGAATCATAACTGTTGGAGCAATTTCACTTAATTGGTCATACATTTTTTCTTGAACTGTTGATATTATAATTAAATCAGGATTTAAATTCATAACTTGCTCTATATCCATAGTGTCTTGCATACTATAACCTAAAATTTCAGCTCCCTTTAATGTATCTTCTAAGTATTTTGGGAACTTAGTATAATCATAAGCATCACTATTTGCTGTTCCTATAACCTTATATCCTAAAATTGATAAAATATCACTATTACCACTTAAATCTACAATTCTTTCAGGCTCTTCTGGTATTTCAACTTCTCCTTTTACATCAGTAACTGTTACAGTAGATTTTTTTGATGTATCCTCTGTATTTTTACTATTTCCACAACCTATAAGCATTATTCCTGCAACACAAACTACAGTTAACATTTTAAACAAATTTCTTTTTTTCATGACATAAATTTCCTCCATATATTTTTTACTTTTTCATCCTTTCAGATTTTATATGATAATGATTATCATTTCAATATTTGCACCTAATTTAATAATTTTATCATCTATTAAAATTATTTTTGTTATAATAATTACAAGAAGATATTTTTAGTATTTGTAAATATAAATCATTTAAATCTAAAATTTTATGTTTTTAAGAAAGGAAAAGCTTTATGATTGCAAAAAGTACAAAAGATTTTCAAGAAAAAGTTTTGAAAAAATTGACTTTTAAGCCATACAACAAAGGAAATTACATCTTATATGAAAATAAAAATAGAAAAGAGCTTGGCTATCTTATTAAATATTCTAGAAAAGGTTATTATGATTTTGGTATTGGGGATTATACCATTCCTTCAAATTTTTCAATTTCTTTTGAACACAATGAAGAATTAATAAAATTTGGAACTGTTTATACTGGAAACACTAAATTTGAAATTAAAGATAGTGCCATTTCTTCTTTTAGTCCCTCTTCATTTTTTGTAAGTGAAAAAGGATTAAAGGGAACTCAATCCTGGAAAAAAGGGCAACATTTTCATGGAACAGAAATAACTATTTATAGAAAATATTTTGATGAAGTTATACTTCCTAATTTTCCAAATTCATTAGATTTTACTAATTTTATTACTAATTATACCTATCATTACCTTCCTCTTGAGATAGCTAAAATTATTCAAGACCTTAGAAATCTTGCAGAAAGAGAGGAATTAACTCCTCTATATTTAGAAAGTAAAATTTTAGAATCTATTGCTTTAATTAATAAAGAAATATTACATTCTCCAGAAAATGTTTTTAATACTCAATTAGATTATGGAAATATTAAAATAGGAAAAGATAGATATGTTGCTTTAACAATTTCAGATGTAAATTCAATACAAAAAGCTTATGATATACTAACTAAAGAATTTTTTCATCCTCCAACAATTAATGCTTTAAGTAAAATGGTCTTTTTAAATGAACAAAAGTTAAAGGCAGGTTTTTCAGCAAAATACCATATGTCTATAAGACAATACACTACTTCTGTTAGAATGACAGTAGCTGAAAATTTGTTGTCTACTACGGACTTAAGTATTGATGAAATAGCTCAAAAAGTTGGCTATAACCATAGTGCAAACTTTATAAAAATGTTTAAAAAGGTTCATGGAAAAACTCCTCTTGCCTTTAGAAAAAAGAAAATATGATACTATTTACACTTGTTGCTTGAATTTATGTAAATTCAATGATAATCTAAGAAAGTATTATTATATATTAAGGAGGAAAAATATGAAAAAAAATTCGTCGGAAAAACATTTAGATGACATGGATTCTTCACGTGGAAGTTTTTCTAGTCGTATTGGCTATGTTCTAGCTGTAGCTGGCTCTGCTGTTGGTCTTGGTAACATTTGGCGTTTTCCATACCTTGCTGCAAAATATGGGGGAGGCATATTTTTATTAGTATATCTAATTCTTACAATTACCTTTGGATATGTACTAATTATTTCAGAAACAGCATTAGGACGTATGACAGGTAAAGGTCCAGTAGGAGCATTTAATGCCTTTGGAAAAAGTTTTCCATTTAAATTTGGAGGATGGGTCAATGCTATTGTTCCTATGCTTATAGTCCCTTACTACTGCGTAATTGGTGGATGGGTAGTTAAGTACTTAGTAGAGTACATAAAAGGAAATATTCAAGTATTAGCTGGGGATGATTATTTTTCAAACTTCATTTCATCCTCTGGAAGTGTTGAGTTTTGGTTTATAATATTTTCACTAATTGTCTTTTTAGTTATTGGAGCAGGGGTTAAACAAGGAGTAGAACGTGTTTCTAAACTTACAATGCCACTACTTATAATTCTTGCTATTTTTGTTGCTATATACTCTGTAACACGTCCTGGAGCATTAGAAGGAGTTAAATATTTTCTTATTCCAAACTTTAAAAATTTCTCTTGGATGACTGTAGTTGCAGCTATGGGACAAATGTTTTATTCACTATCAATTGCAATGGGAGTTTTATACACCTATGGCTCTTATATTGGTAAAGATGTGGATATTGAAAAATCAACAAAACAAATAGAAATATTTGATACAGGAATTGCTCTTTTAGCAGGTATGATGATAATTCCAGCTGTATTTGCTTTTTCTAGTGGAAACCCTGATGCATTACAAGCAGGTCCTTCACTTATGTTTATTACATTACCTAAAACTTTTGCAAGTATGGGAGTAGGAACTTTAGCTGGTATTACATTCTTCTTACTTGTTTTATTAGCAGCTTTAACTAGTGCAATTTCTATTATGGAAGCTAGCGTTGCTACAATTTCAGATGAATTAAAGTGGAGTCGTAAAAAAAGTGCTCTTTTAATGGTTGTAGTTATGATTGTTATTGGTTCTGCATCATCACTAGGATATGGCGTTTTAGACTTTGTAAAAATCTTTGGAATGTCATTTTTAGACTTCTTCGATTTCTTAACAAATTCAATTATGATGCCAATAGCAGCCTTTTCAACTTGTATTCTTATTATTAAGGTAGTAGGATTTAAGAAAATTGCAGAGGAAGTTCAAATATCTTCAGACTTCCGTAGAAAAAAACTATACAACTTCTTCTTAAAATACCTAGCTCCTATTTGTATTTTAGTTATACTTATAAGCTCTATTGCAAGTGTACTAGGTTTATTCTCATTATAAAAAAAATTTTTATGCTTAACTGAAAATTTAAGGTCAGTTAGGCATTTTTTATTTAAATAAAAATAATACTCATTAAAAACTATTGCTAAAGGCTTTAATCTTAAAGACCTTGTTTGATTATCTTTTCTTGTATAGACAGCTTCAATAATTTTTCTTTCTGCTATACTTTTATTAATATCCCAAAGAAAATTACTAAGAGTTTTACCGCATTTACTTGCGGTATAGTTCTTTGTATTGATAGCAAGTGAGGTTTTTTATAAAACAAATAGAGATTCATATTATACCAACATCCCTATCATATAGTTTAATTCTATAGATTTAAATTACTCATAGCATTTAAATCTATATCATATAACCTTTTATTACCATCCTTTGTAATATATAATATTCCTTCTTTTTCTAATTCCTTTAAAGAAGCTCTAATTTTAGACTTTCCTACATTTGACACATTATACTTTCCACCATTTGTAATATAATATAAATCATCAGCACTTAATCCCTCTTCTCCAAAAAGAGTATTTTGTACTAAAATAAATAATATACTTGCCTTTTTCTCATCTCCTCTAGAAATTTCATCAGCTATATCTTCAAAAAAGTGAAGTTTATTACGTCTATCATCTAAAGATTCACATAGGTCATTTAATGATTTAATTAACATATCAAAAAATTTTATTACAAAAATAGTTAAATCTCCTCTATTTTTTTCATCATTAGTATCCTTAAAGCTTTTGTAGTACGAGTTAATATTTTCTTTTATTGTATATGACAGCCTGTATGAAACTAAATATCGCAACTTTTGTGATATCAAATAACTACTTATAAATCTACTTGTTCTACCATTTCCATCATAGAACGGATGAATATATCCAAACATATAATGAAAAACAGCAATTCTTATTAAAAAATTATAATCATCATTATTTAAAATACTTAATGCATCAGTCATACAGGTAATTAATTCACTTTCAGGGTAAACACCATTATGAATTATTTTTCCTGTAGGACTTTGTACATAAACCTTATCTGCTCTAAAAATACTTCCATCAGGATAATTTTTAGGGTCTTCTTCAATTACTTCCTTTAGAACTAATTCATCATACAATTTTCTTATATCTTTACAATCTAAAAGTTCTATATCCTCTTCCATTAATAATTCATATTTTTTAACCAATCCATATAATCTTCTTTTTTTATTTTCATTAGTTTTATCATTCAATATTTCATTTATTTCTTTTCTTGTACTAATTACACCTTCTATTTCATTCGTCATTCTTATTTCATCTATTAGACATTTTTTAGTATATTGATTTAATGCTATAGGAGGTACACTATTCATCTTCATTAATAACTCACGGTCTAATTCCATTATTGATTCAACTCGTTGTAATATATCATGATTGATAACAACAAAAGCATCATATCCACTTACTTTAAAATTAAATCTATAGGTTGACTCACTATTATATCTATCTTCATATATCTCTAAATATTTATCATGATCACTATAAAATATACTTGAAAGTGCTCTATACTTCATATATTCTCTCCTTTTCACAATTAACTTTATCTTATTATAATATACTAATTTTAATAAGTAAACGTGAATTTATATTATTATATTGTTAATAATATTAAATTTTAATATTATTAATAATAATTAATCATATATACTATTAAATTATACCCAATTTAATATATATTTAATCTAAACTTTTCTTACTTATGATATGGCATTTTAAGCTGAAAAAATATCAAAAAAAAATAGTAGCCCCAGGTCGGAATTGGATAGCTACTACTTTTTATAAAAATTAAACATATAAATTTTCTTTTTTCTTTATATAATTAATACTATAAACTTCTAAATTATCAACATCTAAAACACTTTCTCTATTAAGATAATATTGTTCATTATCAATTTTATTAATTATATTTTTCCTATATATCATATAATTTAACAAGTCATAATCTTCACTATTCTTTAAATAATATTGATGTGAACATTGTCTTTTTATTGAATCTATAAGCTCAGAATATTTTACTTGATTATAATAAAACAATAAATTATGTTTTTTATAACTAAATAACATTGCAAAAGGTAATCTATATATGCATTTTATTCCTCCAAATAAATCAAATAAAATATTGACAGGTACATCTTGTTTAAAATTATATTTGATGTTAATTATTGATATCATATATCCATTTATTATCTGATTTATATATTTTTTCTCTAGTTTATTTCGTGCATAATTTATAACTTTTTTACCATGATTTTTATCTAATTTAAAAATATCAATATTTAAAACTCTAACTAATTCAAAATACCTTTTTCTTTCAGTATTATCTAAGTGTTCTTCGCCTTTAAATTGAAAAAGTACACAATTATATTCTTTGCTATATTCAATTTTTTCAATACACAATGGCATATATTTGTGAGAGATTAATTTTTCTATTACATCATTACTCTTTAGTATTATTGTTAAGCATTTATATTCATCATAGTAAACTTCTAGTATATTCTTTGATGATTCTTTTAAAAATGAATAAAACAAATCCTCAACTAGTTTTAATTCATAATTCTTTGATACTTTTCTGTATTTAGAAGAATTATTTTTATTTACAATTAGTTTTTTATTTTTTAAATTTACATTTTGCCAAATTTCTTTTATAATTAATAAAACTTCTCTTTCTATGATTCAACTTATAATTTAATAAAAATGTATTTACTTATGGTATGCTTCTCCGTATCACTTTTAAGTGCGGTTTTTTTCTTTAAAAATTCATGTGTTTTTTTCATTATCCAAATTTAGTAAAGACCGCATTTACTTATGGTATGGTTCATTATTAATTATTCGATATGCTCTATAAATCTGTTCAAGTAGCATAACTCTAAATAGCTGATGTGGAAATGTCATTTTTGAA
>ONGV01000136.1 GCA_900317445.1 uncultured Eubacteriales bacterium
GCCAACTAAGGAACAAATCTTAAAGGCATGGAAGGAATTCTCTGGAAAGCCTCAAGAATTAGAATTACCACATGCACCAAAGCAATTTATAACTTACTTTGAAGAAGACAACAGACCACAAACTCACACAGATAGAGAAGTTGAAGGTGGAATGGGAGTAACTGTTGGTAGATTAAGAGAAGATAATATATTCCAATACAAATTTGTTGGATTATCACACAACACATTAAGAGGAGCAGCAGGTGGAGCTGTATTAATGGCA
The DNA here is from genome assembly GCA_900317445.1 of uncultured Eubacteriales bacterium. Classification (GTDB taxonomy): domain Bacteria; phylum Bacillota; class Clostridia; order Clostridiales; family Clostridiaceae; genus Clostridium. Next base: position 263 of record ONGV01000136.1, read on the forward strand.
GAACTTCTTTATAGAGAAGGATATTTATATTAAAATGAATGATTAAGGCTGAATATTATGTATAAACATTATTTTCAGTCTTTTTCTAATTTACATATACTTTTTTAGTAGAAAATTATGTTTAATTAAATTTGAAATTTTTTTAACTTTTGATAGAAATAAAAATCATTACTTAAAATAAATTTTGTAAAAAAGATTAAAATAATAATTTAAGATAATAATTAAATATAGAAAATATGATTATTGAAAATTATAATAATAAGGCTTATTATTGTATAATAAAAAGGAGATGATAATATTATGAAAAATTTTTTAAAGAATATTCTTCAATATTTTTCTCCAGAGCTTATAAAAAGTATTCAAAGAATATTAAAATTTCTTCTTGTTTATACAATTATCTTTATTATAATAGCAGCAGGGTTTAAATATGCAATTCCTTTTGTTATAGCATTTATTATAGCTATTCTTTTAAAGCCTATTAAAAATAGAATATTATCATTAAATAAAAAATTTAAAAGCTTAGGCTGTGCAAATGGAATTGTATCTTTTTTATTAACTCTTTTAATAGTATCTGGTATAGCATGGCTTGTGTTTATAATAGGTGTAAATTTGGTACAACAGCTTAAAAGCTTATATGTGTACATAACAAATAAAGATACATTAGATATGTTTCTTGTTTATTCAAAGGAAAAGGTAAAGCTTATTTTAAATGCTTTAGGTAAAAATTTAACACCTGATATTATGGCTAAGATAAATGATGGTCTTGCAAATATAATAGAATCAATATCTTCAATAATATCAATTTTTTTAAAGAATCTTTTAAACATAGTTGTATCAATACCAACAGCTTTTTTAATGATATTAATAACAATAATAGCAACATTTTTCTTTACAAAAGATATTGATAAAATTCAAGTAAAAATAAAGGGTATATTTTCAGAAAAAGGGTTAAGATTATTAGATAAACTTAATAAAAAGAAAAATGAAATTTTAGGTGGATATGTAAAAGCATATACATTAATAATGATAGCACTTTTTATATATTGCATAATTGCTTTTAAGATAGCAGGAGTGAAATATGCAGTTGTAATTGCTTTATTAACTGCAATTATAGATGCACTGCCATTATTTGGAGCAGGGCTTGTATATGGATTTTTAGCTATTACCTCTTTTATAGGAGGAGATTATAAAAAAGCAATAATTTTAATTATAGGATATATAGGAATTGTTGCAGTAAGGCAATTCTTAGAGCAACAGCTTGTTTCAAGTTTTTTAGGTCTTAATCCTTTAATAGTTATAATAGGACTTTTTATAGCACTAACTCCATTAGGATTTAAAGGAATGTTTTATTTTATAGGGGCATTTTTAGTTTATGAGGGGTTATACTCAACACCAAAAAAGAAAAATAAAAAAGCAACATAAAATTACAATAAAAAAACTACCATTCTTTTATAAAAGGATGGTAGTTTTTTATTATGAAAAAATTTATAAAATTATATTAATTTACAATAGTTAATAATATTTTAATAAATAGTATATTGACAATAAAATTTCATAGTGTTAATATTGTTAGGAACCTAACAATATTAAAAGAGGTGTTTATGTGGAGGATGAAATTTGTATAGGTAAAGCTATTCATATGGTTGGAAATCAAATGAAAAGACTTTTTGATAATGCAGCAGCAGAGTATGGTCTTACCTCAATTCAGTCTAGAATGATTAGATATTTGTATTTAGAATCAGAAAAAAGAGATGTTTATCAAAAGGATATAGAAGAGGAATTTAATATAAGAAGGTCTTCTGTATCAAGTGTTTTACA
>ONGV01000246.1 GCA_900317445.1 uncultured Eubacteriales bacterium
AACATCTTTTGCTGATTTAACTAAAATTATTGTTGCTATACATGATATGGTCTGTATCAGAATAGTCTTTATTGTTATAAAGTCAAATCTTTCTAATGCCTCTGCAGCCCATTCAACATAAAATATATTAGCAAAAAAGTTTATGCTCATAACTATTGCTATACTATGTAAAATATTGCTATTTGCAAAGATTAAATGCATTGATAGTATATATATTCCACCAATTAATAAGTTTGATAGTAATGTTATTATAAATATATTTGAAAATATTTTAGATAATTTTTCCTTATTATCTCTAACCTTACTTATTTCTCTTAATCCATATTGATAAACTCCAAAGGTTGCAAAAGCTAAAAAGTATTGGTATATGCCTTGTATATATGTAAAATTTCCATATGCTTCTGTACCTAAGGCTCTTGTAATATACATTCCTAATATAAAAGGAAGTCCTGTATTAAAAATATTAAGTATTAATTTATATATAGTATTTTTTGCTAACGACTTACTCAAAAAAATTCTACCTCATTTCCATTTTTAATAGACTCATGTTAACATTATAGTGTAACTTTTTCAATATCATTTACATAAATTTATCATAAATATAAAAGTAACCTGCTAAAATAACAAGTTACTTTATGTTTATTTTAAATCATTCTCTTTTTCTTCTTTAAGTAATTTTTCAAGAACTACTAACCTTTGACCTAAATCCTTTGTTTGCTCCTTAAGAAGACTAACTTGTTCACTTTGCCTAAAAAGCAAATATAATAAAAATATAATTGCAACTAAAAATAATACTGAAGGTGGATATTCAATTCCTATCCATTTAGCTACAACTTTTATTATATTGGGAAAAGCTGCTAATATTATTGCTAGTATTGAGCCTAAAAACCAAAGAAAACTTTCTCTTTCAAAGAATTTTTTCTTTTTAACTTTTGATAATACCATACACATAAATACTATTGCTAAAAATATAAAAAATATTCTAGTTGCCATTTGTATCACCTACCACTTTATTTTTTACCCCATATTTTATAAGTATTAAAAATATACTATAAAACATTGTTATCATATATGATATTGGTGACCATATACCAGAGTGCATACTTTCCCCATATATTCTCTCTTTCATTTTTACAGGTACTTCTTCTATTTTATATCCTTGCATAAGCATTTCTATAATTAAATTAGCATCTGGATATTCTGGATAATTATTAATTTTTGCATACTTTGTGTATACTCTTTTTGATAAAATTTGAAGACCTGATGTTGGATCTGTTATTTCCTTTGAGCATGCTATTTTTATTACTTTTTGAAATAAAGCTGTTCCTATTCTTCTAAAGAAAGGATGTTTATATTCAGTCTGTTCTTTAAATCTTGACCCTATCATAATATCAACATCTTCTTCTTTCATTTTTTGAAACATTTTATTTAATTCACTTGCTACATGTTGTCCATCACCATCAAACTGTGCAACATATTTATACCCCTTTGCTGAAGCATATTTAAATCCAGTTTGTACTCCACCTGCATATCTTAAGTTAAAAGGTGTTGTTATATAATTAACTTTCATTTCTTCTAATATTTTTGGAGTATTATCTGTTGAACAATCATTAATAACTAAAATGTCAGCTTCTTTAATATCTTCTCTTAATTCATTTACAACATTAGTTATGTTCATTTCTTCATTATAGGCTGGCACTATCACTAATAAATCCTTCATTTTCTTCTCCTTTATTTAATATCTCTTCATAGCTATACTTTTTTCTTCCTGTTATATCTATACCATATCTTTTAGCTACTTCCTCTTCCATTGCCCCATATTCAAAATGTCTTACTCTCTTATCTTCAGGTGGAAGCTCCATATAAGTACTTCCATATTCACATTCTAAAATATGTTCAACATTATTAGGACAAGGAAACATATATCCTTCAAATTCTATTTCTTTTAAAGGAATATAATATTTTCTTTCACAAATCATCTCATCAGTTTGTTCAATTGCAAAACCTATATACTTACCATCTTCACTTATATACTTCTTCTT
>ONGV01000114.1 GCA_900317445.1 uncultured Eubacteriales bacterium
ATTAATTAATTCTTCTATTCTATGAGCACTCCAGCCTACTATACGAGCAGTTGCAAACATTGGTGTATATAATTCTATTGGTAAGTCTAGCATACTATATACTAATCCACTATAAAAATCCACATTTGCATTTACACCTTTATATATGTGTCTTTCTTCTCCAATTATCTTAGGTGCTAAACGTTCTACTAATGAATATAATTGAAATTCCTTTGTACGATTTTTTTCCTTTGCAAGCTTTTCTACAAAGCCCTTAAATATTTCTGCTCTTGGGTCTGAAATAGAGTAAACCGCATGACCCATTCCATAAATTAATCCTTGTTTATCAAATTCTTCTTTCTTAAGGATTCTTCTTAAATAGTTTGATACTTCATCTTCATCTTCCCAGTCATGAACCTTGCTCTTTAAATCCTCAAACATTCTAACAACCTTTATGTTAGCACCTCCATGTTTAGGGCCTTTTAATGAGCATAAGGCAGCTGCTATTGCAGAATAAGTGTCTGTACCACTAGAGGTAACTACATGAGTTGTAAATGTAGAATTATTTCCTCCTCCATGCTCCATATGAAGCACTAATGCTATATCTAATATTTTTGCTTCAAGCTCTGTATATTGTTTGTCTGGTCTAAGCATACGAAGAATATTTTCTGCTGTTGAAAGCTCTAAAGATGGTGCATGAATGTATAAACTTCCTCCATTAATACTGTGATTATATGCTTGATAGCTATATACTGCAAGCATTGGAAATTCACTTATTAAGTTAAGACTTTGTCTTAAAACATTTGGAATTGATGTATCATCTGCTTTATCATCATAAGAATATAAGGTTAAAACTGCTCTAGATAAAGTGTTCATCATATCCTTACTAGGTGCCTTCATTATAACATCTCTTACAAAGTTTGAAGGTAATGTTCTTTTTTCTTTAAGTATTTCATCAAATTCTTTTAATTCACTTTCTGAAGGAAGCTCTCCAAATAATAAAAGATATGTTGTTTCTTCAAAGCCAAATCTTTTTTCTTGTATAAATCCATTAACTAGCTTTTTTACATCATACCCTCTATAATAAAGCTGTCCTGGACATGGAACTTCCTTTCCATCAATTATGTCTTTTGCATGTACATCTGAAATATTAGTAAGACCTGCAAGAACTCCTTTTCCATTAATATCACGAAGTCCTCTTTTTACATCAAATTTTTGATAAAGCTCAGGATTAATTAAGTCATCTTCCCTGCACAATTGTGATAACTCTTCTATTTTAGGTGTTATCTTAAAAACATTATCTCCCACTTTAGTCACTCCCTTTTTATTTAACATAGTATATATTTAATGTTGTTAATTAAATATATACCATTTTTAGATTTTTGTCAATATTTTCTGAATAATTTTTTATTTGAAAGAAAAATTTCAATAACTTAATATTTCTTAAGCTAAAAAGGACTATCGCATCAAGAAATATTAATAGCAATATATAGTTCTCTATGAAAATTCTAATAAACTATATATCACTATAAAATTTTTATGCGATAGTCCTTTTAAAAATAAGGCTTATATTTCTTCATTTGCATAACATTTATCATTTACAAATACTATTGCCCATCTTTTTAAATTTTTTATTTCTGATAATTCTTTTGAAAGTTTATATTTTTCTAATTGCTCTTTTGCTTCTTTTAGCTTTTCTTTTACTATTTCTTCTCCTTTTTCTTTGTATTTTGATTTTGAAATATATTTAAGCTCAATTATTCCAAAGTATTTAGGATTCATATTTACTTGCTTAAGAAGTGCTATATCTATATAGCCATCCTCTACCTCATATTCTGATTTTACTAAATATATCTTACTTAAATAGCAGTAGGTTAAAAATATAAGCTTAACATACTTTTCATTAAAGGTAATATAATCTCTATTAGATAACTTATTTAGGGTTTTTTCAACTACCTTTACTAAGTTATTGTTATTTCCATCTATAGCTATATCTTCTAATGCTTCCTTTATTTCTGATAAACTTAACTCATAGTCTGCATTTTCTCTAAGCTTTTTTGCAAAAAAATCAAAATAAAGACTTTTTATTACATAGTTAGGTGTCTTTAATATTACTCTGCTTATTCTTGGTTTATCTACTGTAAGAAGACCCAAATAAAATAATAATGATTTAAAATCATCCTCATCAAAGTCCTTCTCTAAGCTGAACTGATTTGTTATACTTGCTGTTATTTTTTCTCCATTTAAAATAGAATCAAGCACCTTATAGTTTGAATTCTTATCCTTAATTTCAAACATACTACCAAGCTTTGCATAATCACTTGCTATATTTTTATCTATAAGCTCTTTAGGAGGATTTCCACTCTCTTCAAAATTTTTTAAATAATAAAGAACCATATCACTATTAAATAAAGTTTTTTTACTATCCTCTGAAAATAAATATCCATTATAGTTTATTTTCATTTCTTTTATAATTTTTTCTATGTTCTTTTCATTTTGTATTGTTCTTTTTATAAGGTTTCTTACTTCTTCTTCAGTAAAACCCATCATTTCATTAAATCTTGCATCTCTTGTTATATCTGTTGATATATTAAAACCTGAGGTAAGACTATCTAAGGTAATTGGAGTTACTCCTGTTGCAAAAATTCTTTGAATTATTGATTCTGTTCCTATTTTTAAAACTTCATACCATTTTCTAACAAAGCCAGTTTTACTTATAATATCTGAAAACATATCTGTTTTAAAGCTTAAAAGTTCATTTGCAAAATGGTCATATTCGTCTATTATCACATAAAGAGGCTTATCAATCTTATTTCTAATTGCACCTAAAAACTCCATAAAGACCTCTGAAGGATACCCTTTTTCATCATATTTAACATCTATATTGTTATCTTCAATAAATTTTTTATAAGACATATTGCAAGTTTTATTAAAACTATCTACTAGCTTTTCTTTTGTATCTGTAATAAGTCCTGAAAAATTAAACTTAAGTATATAATAACTATTCTTCTCAGGTGTTGGATTTTTTCCTATATAAGTATCCTTAAATAAAACTTCAAACTCATCTTTTTTATTTACATCATAATAGTTTTCTAAGACTGATGTAAAAAGGCTTTTTCCAAACCTTCTTGGTCTTAAGAAAAATATAAATGTATCATTAAGATTTTCTAGTTTTTCTATATACTTTGTTTTATCAACATATAAATAATTTTTATAAACTAATTCTTTATAGTTACTTTTACCATAAGGCAGTTTTTTATTCAATGGCTTCAACTCCTATAATATAACTTAAAATTTATAAACTCTTTAATATATCATTTATAAGTTCACTTATCTTTATTCTTTCATCATAAATCCATTGAAATTCAAATTTTAAGTTAAATATTTTATTAAATGAATAATACATATTTATTTTTTGATAATAAATCTCTAATTCATCTAATGTTTCTCCTACTATTCTAGGCTTAGAAATGGTTTTTGATTTTGCAACAAAAAGTTCATCCACATAAAATAAAAATTGTTCCATAAGCTCATCTTGTGTTACATCAAATGGCACCTTTAAAAGCTTCCATTGTATCTCTTCTTTAAGCTTATAGCTTTTTATTCTATCTAAAATTATTATATAGTCCCCTATATCCATTTTTCTATAATAACTAAGCTTTTCTTTTCTTGTACTCCAAAGAGCTAGTTTTTCTATTAACGGAAGAGTTTTTATTCTTAAAATAGCATCAGATGGTCCTATAACAGCAGATGTTATTACTTTGTCCTTTTCATTAAGCATATGACTAATAAATTCTGAGTTATGTCCTACACTAGCAATATATCCTGTTTCATATATTCCTTTTCTTCCTGCACGTCCTCCTATTTGCTTTACTTCCTGAGAGGTTAAAAGTCTTATTTCATCTCCATCAAATTTTTTAACAGATAAAAATACAATTCTTCTTATTGGAAGATTTACTCCCATTCCTATTGCATCTGTTGTTATAAGGATTTTAGTTTCTTTATTTATGAAATCATCATATTGCTTTCTTCTTACCTCTGGAGGAAGGTCTCCATAAATTATGCTTGCTTTTATGCCTTTTTCTGAATATTCCTCTGCTAAGGAAAGAACCTTTTTCTTAGAAAATAATACTATTGCATCTCCTTCTTCTACATCCTTATAAGAAAACTCCTTATCTTCTACTTCAAGAGGTATATTTCTCTTATATTCCTTTATTTCATAATCATCTTTACAATCTTCAATGATTTTTATTAAAATTTCTTTTGCATTTAAAGCTCCACATATATGAATTTTCTTAGCTCTCACTCCTAAAACAGCTCTACTCCATGCAGCACCTCTTTGCTTATCATCAATCATTTGAATTTCATCAATAACTGCAACCTCATATTGGTCCTTTAAATTTAATTTTTCTATGGTACAAGATACATGAGTTGCTCCCTCTTTTAAAATCTCCTCTTCTCCAGTTTGAAGATTACATACTATACCCTCATTATTAAGCCTTTCAAAATTTTCTAAAGCAAGTATTCTTAAAGGAGAAAGATAAACACCTTTTTTGCAGGACTTTAATCTTTGAATAGCATTATAAGTTTTTCCTGTGTTTGTGTCTCCTAAATGAATTATGAATTTTCTTCTCATTCCCCTAGCTTCCCTATATTCATCTTTAGGATTATCTGGGAAGTTTTCATTAAACTCTTGAGCTACAAGCTTTGGAATATGTTGCTTTGTAAGAACTGTCATTATTCCAGAATTAATTAAAACTTTATAATTGTTACGAACAACTTGATAATAATCATAATCACAATCATTTTTTCTATTATAATCCTCTAAAATTCTTTTAGATACATTTTCTAAAAGTTCTTCATATCTTTCTAAAAGCTCCTTAAAATCCTTAGAGCCTTCATATCCTTCCTTTTCAATTTCCATAAGAAGAAGGATTTTTTTTCTTATAGTAGACTCATGCTCATGTAAAGCATTTCCTTTAGAGTTTTTAACTATTTCACTAATTTGATTTATTTGATTTTTTAA
>ONGV01000137.1 GCA_900317445.1 uncultured Eubacteriales bacterium
ATTGGAAGGGTTATTGCAAGACCTTTTATAGGAAAAGAGGGTAACTTTACAAGAACTTCTAATAGACATGATTATGCTTTAGACCCTTTTAGTAAAACAATACTTGATTATATTAAAGAAAATAATATGGAAGTAAAATCTGTAGGAAAAATTAAGGATATTTTTAATTCTAAAGGCATAACAGAAGGAATATCAACTAAAAGTAACATGGATGGAGTTGATAAAACTTTAAACTTTATGAAAGAGGATTTTAGTGGTTTAATCTTTACAAATCTTGTGGAATTTGATATGAATTTTGGTCATAGAAATGATGCTATAGGATATGGAAAGGCTTTAGAGGATTTTGATAATAGAATGGAAGAAATATTTAATGCTATGAAAAAGGAGGATATTCTTATAATAACAGCAGACCATGGCTGTGACCCTACAACTTTAAGTACAGACCATTCAAGAGAATACATACCTATTCTTGTTTATGGAGAAAATATTAAAGAAAATATTAATATAGGGGTACAATCTTCTTTTTCTAATATAGGAAAGACTATTTTAGATTACCTTTCTATAGATAATAATATTTATGGAGAAAGCTTCTTAAAAGAAATACTAAAGGAGGAATAAATTATGAGAATGTACGATATAATTATGAATAAGAGAGATGGGAAGGAATTATCAAAGGAAGAAATAGATTATTTTGTTAATGGCTTTACTAAAGGTGAAATTCCAGATTACCAAGCATCTGCTCTTTTAATGGCAATATATTTTAATAAAATGAATAAAAGAGAAACCTCAGACCTTACTTTAGCTATGGCAAACTCTGGAGATATATTATCTTTAGATAAAATAGAAGGAATAAAGGTTGATAAACATTCAACAGGTGGAGTTGGAGATAAAACAACTATACTTCTTGCACCTCTTGTTGCATCCTGTGGAATTCCTGTAGCTAAAATGTCTGGAAGAGGCCTTGGTCATACTGGTGGAACAATTGATAAGTTAGAATCTTTTAAAGGATTTTCAGTTAATCTTCCAGAAGAAAAATTTATTGAAAATGTAAATAAACATAAAATAGCTTTAGTTGCTCAAACAGGCCATTTAGCACCAGCAGATAAAAAGATTTATGCTTTAAGAGATGTTACAGCTACAGTAGATAATATGTCTTTAATAGCCTCTAGTATTATGAGTAAAAAAATTGCCTCTGGGGCTGATTCTATAGTTCTTGATGTTAAGGTGGGAGAAGGAGCTTTTATGAAAACTCCTGGGGATGCAAGAGCTTTGGCTCAAGAAATGGTTGATATAGGTAATAGTGTAGGAAGAAAAACTATTGCTGTTATATCAGATATGAATCAGCCCTTAGGCTATGCTATAGGCAATTCTTTAGAGGTTATTGAGGCTATTAACACTTTAAAGGGAAATGGTCCTTCTGACCTTTTAGAATTAACTTTAACTCTTGGAAGTTATATGCTTATTTTAGGTAAAAAAGCCTCTTCATTTGAAGAAGGATATAATATGCTTTTAGAAAATATAAAAAATGGAAAGGCATTAGAAAAGCTTAAGGAATTTGTAAAAGCACAAGGGGGAGATGAAAAATATATTGATAACACAGATTCTTTTGAAAAAGCTTCCTTTATAATAGAAGTTAAGGCTGAAAAGTTTGGAATAATATCAAAAATTCATGCAGAAGAGGTTGGTCTTATAGCTATGGAACTTGGTGCAGGAAGAGTTACTAAAGAAAGTAAAATAGATTTATCAGTAGGAATTGTACTTAATAAAAAGTGTGGAGATAAGGTAAATAAAGGAGAAATTTTAGCCTATATTCATGCAAATGATATGGAAAAAGGAGAAAAAGCCTTAAAGAAATTACTTAATGCTATTGAAATTCAAGACTCCTTTAAAGATGATATTCCATTAATATATGAAGTTATAAAATAAATTAAAACTTAAATCATAGCAGGATAAATGTATTGTTTTACTTTAAGCTATTTAGGTAAAATAATATATTTATTCTGTTTTTTTATTCTTTAGTTAATTTATAAACATAATTTTTTAGTATTTGGAAATAATATAATTTGAAAGGAGCGATAAAAGTATGAAAAAGAATTTTATAAAAATATTTGCACTAGGTTTAATTTTAAATTTATCATTTTTATTAATTCCAAATAGGAATGTAAGTGCTGAAGATAATACAATGGATGGAATTGAAGCAAATTCAGCATTATTAATTGAGCCTATATCAGGTAAAATATTATATGAAAAAAATATTGATGAAAAGTATGCCCCAGCATCTGTAACAAAGGTAATGACAATGCTTCTTGCAATGGAAGCTGTAGATAATAATAAAGTTTCTCTTCAAGATAAAGTTACTTGTAGTGAAAATGCTAAAAACATGGGTGGGAGTACAATGCTTCTTGATACTGGAGAAATAAGAACTTTAGAGGAACTTTTAAAAGGAGTTGCAATAGCTTCAGGAAATGATGCAGCTGTTGCCATTGCAGAGTATATAGGTGGTACTGAAAGTGATTTTGTTAATTTAATGAATAAAAGAGCAAAAGAACTTGGGATGACAAATACTCATTTTGTAAATTGTAATGGACTTCCAGCAGAAGGGCATGTATCAACAGCAAGGGATATTGCTATAATGTCTAGAGAACTTTTAAAACATCCTAAGATACTTAATTATTCAAGCATATATATGGAAACTATCTCAGAAGGAAGAAAAAGTCCTATAGAGCTTGTAAACCATAATAAACTTGTAAGATTTTTTGAAGGCTGTGATGGATTAAAAACTGGATATACAAGTGAAGCAAAATACTGTATCTCTGCTACAGCCAAAAGAAATGGAGTAAGAATGCTTGCTGTAATAATGGGTGCTCCTACATATAAAATAAGAAATCGTGATGCTGGAATTCTTATGAACTATGGCTTTTCAAAATATGAAGGAAAAAAACTTGTATCTAAAGATGAAGATGTAGAAAAGGTATATATGGGCAAAAACACTGATAGGTTCTTTATGGCTAAAGCCTGTGATGATTTAGAAGTAGTTTTACCAAAGGGAACTGATGGAGAATTAACTAAAAAAATTGTTATAAGTGACCTTAAAGATAAATATGCTAAAGGTGATATGGTAGGAAATTGTGAAGTATATCTTGGAGAGGAAAAGGTAGGAGAAGTTAAAGTATACTGTGACCGTAATGTAGAAAAGGGTGGCATATTTGAAGGAGTAAAACATAATATAAAGAAAATATTTAAATAAAATAAAAAAGTGCCTATAAATATTAATATGCTTTAATTATGGGCACTTTTTTATTTTGTAGGAAATTATATATTTTGAAAACTTTAGATAACTTGCTAAGTTAATAATAAAGCTTAATAAAAGAAACAAGTCTAAAAATTTCCTTTTATTTTAAGCATAAAAGCACAATCTGTAAGGCAAATTTTATCTTATAAAATAGAAAAGAAAAATAATATATTAGTTGCCTTGTTAAAAATTTAGAAAATTGTTATTATGGTATATATACTTAAAATGAGGTGATTTTTACTTTATGGAACTTCCTAAAATTAAGGTAGCTAATTTTGAAGGCCCTTTTGATTTATTATTACACTTAATTAAGAAAAATAAAATGGACATATACAATGTAGAAATATATAAAATAACTAATCAATATTTAGCTTATTTAGATACTATGAAAGAGATGGACCTTGAAATTACCTCTGAATTTATAGTTATTGCAGCTACTTTAATAGAGATTAAATCTAAAACCCTTCTCCCTAAAATAAAAAATAATACTGAGGAAGAAGATGAAGAAGATATAGAAAAAAAGCTTTTAGAAAAGCTTATATTATATAAAAAAATTAAAGCTTCAACCTTATTTTTTAAAGACAAGTATCTTAATTCAGGAGAAGTTTATTCTAAAAAACCAGAGATTATTGAAGAAATTAAAAAGGATAAAAATTCAGATGATTCCTTAAAAAATATTTCTCTTTTAGATTTATATCATATATATAATGATTTACTTGAAATTTATTTAAATAAACAAAATAAAACCACAACTATACAAAAAAATATACAGGTTGATAAATATAAAATTGAAGATAAAATTGAATATTTAAAAGATAAAATTCCTAAAGAAAAAGTAGTTGATTTTAATGATTTAACTTCAAACTGTGAATGTAAGTTAGAGTATGTAGTTACTTTTTTAGCATTACTTGAACTTATGAAACTTAAAGAGGTTAAAGTATATCAAAATGAAGGCTTTGGAAACATATTAGTAAAAAGGAGATGAAGAAAAAAATGAATAATTTTGAACTTGGACAAGTAGAATTTGAAGAGGCATCAAAAAAAGATAGGATAAAATCAATAATAGAATCTATTCTTTTTGTTACTGGAGAGCCTTTAAGTTTAAGAGAGATTGCTATAAATTTAGAAATGCCACCAAGATATGTAGAAGAAGTTTTAAATGAAATGATATTAGATTATGAAACCTCTTCAAGAGGAATTAAGCTTATTTCAATAAAAGATGAATATCAACTTGTAACTAAAAGTGAAAATAGCGATTATATACAAAAGCTTCTTAAGAAAAATAAAAGACAATCCCTATCCCAAGCTTCTCTTGAAAGCTTAGCAATTATTGCATATAAACAACCTATAACAAGAATTGATATAGACGAAATAAGAGGAGTAAAATCAGAAAGTGCAATACAAAAGCTAATTGAAAAAAACTTAATTAAAGAAAGTGGTAGATTAGATGTTCCAGGAAGACCAATTTTATATTCAACTACAGATGAATTTTTAAGACAATTTGAACTTAATGACTTAAAAGAACTTCCTTCATTAGATTTATTTGATAATACAGATGATACAGAAGAAATCTTAAATGAAAGTGAAATAGAAAAAACTTTAGGTTATTAATAGTCAATCAGTAGTTCAACCAGATATTTCAGTTATATGTGATAAAAATAAATTAACTGATGCTGGGTGTACTGGTTCTCCTGATATGATAGTTGAAATTGTATCGCCTTCTAGTGTAGGGCATGACTATGTAACAAATTTAATGATTTTAATATTTAAAATTATTTAGGGAGTTGTTGCACAAAAAATTCTAATTATAATATATAGTATTTTAATTATATACTATATATTGTGTGAATATTTGTTAATGCCACAGCTCCATAAATGACTATTTAATCTTCTCTATTTAAGTGATAAGATGAACAAGAAGATTCAAATACATTAGGTTCATTTATATCCTCTTCACAATTATTATTATTATTATTTTGGCTTTTTTTATCTTTATTTTTTGTAAAATCTTTTATTATTTCAAGAACTTGAGGAACTGTATCAACTATTCTATCATATGTTGTATCTTGCTCTACAGGAAGAAGCCTTACAGATTCATCTCTAACTATAAGAAAGGCAACAGGTTTAACAGAAACACCTGCTCCTGTACCACCACCAAAGGGGTAGTCTCCATCTTTATAATTTTCATTATTAAGTGCAAAATCACTTCCTCCTGAAGCAAAACCAAAAGTGACTTTAGATATAGGAATTATACAGTTTCCATTATTCATTTTAACAGTATCTCCTACAACAGTATTTACATCTATCATATTTCTTAAGTTTTCCATTGTACTTTTCATTAAATTTTCAACTTCTTGATGATTGCTGTTCATTATATAAACCTTCCTTTATTTTTTTTATTAAAACTGCTTTGATTATTAAGCAAATTATAATTATAGTTTTGCCAAAGGATAAAAAAATTATACATGTAATATCAAAAATTCCTATAAATTTATCTTTAAATATAGGTTTTATAAATAATTTAAAGGATTTTATTTTAAAGAAAACTTTAAATCCCTCTAATATGTAAGGACCTATACTTTGAAGTATTCCATAAAAAATAGCTGTTTTAGCAGCATCATTTAAGGAATATTGAAAGTCTCCCTTTAGCTTTAGTTTTGGTTTAAAATGATTTTTATTTAATGCTTTAAGTATTTCTATTAAATAACCTTTTTTTAAATTTCTATTTTTATCAAATTTTTTATATAGTTTTTCTTTTTTTCTGATTATTTCTTTATTAAGACTTTGTTTTTTTAAAATATTGAATTTATATATTTTTATATAATATTTTTCTTTTTTATAGGAAATACTAATCTTAATTGGAATGGGAATAATTAAAAATAAAAAAATTAAAAGAAAAAGTTTCACATTTATTTCCTCCAAAATTCAATAATATTATTAGTATTAACTATAATAATAAATTTTAAACAAAAAAGTATTATAGTTACTATTAAATTTAGAAGGTGGTTTCCATGAAAACAAAAGTAAAATTTATTATTTCTTTTCTTATAATTGGAGTATTAACACTAAATATTAATATAAAAGATGCTTATTGCCAAAATACACAACCACTTAAAGTAGATGCAAGAAATGCTATTGCAATTGATAGAGAAAGTAAAACTGTACTTTTTGAGCAAAATGGATATGAATTAGTTCCAATGGCAAGTACAACTAAAATTTTAACAGCTTTAATAACAATAGAAAGGGGAAATTTAGATGAAAAATTTACAGTAAGCAAAAATGCAGCTTCTGTAAGAGGTTCTACTGTAGGATATAGAGAAAATGAAGAAATAACAATAAGAGAACTTTTATATGGCTTAATGTATCGTTCAGGAAATGATGCTGCAATAACCCTTGCAGAAGGAATTGGAGGAAGTGTAGAGGGTTTTGCTGATATAATGAATAACTATAAAACAAGTTTAGGTCTTCTTGATTCTCATTTTGAATCTCCCCATGGATTAGATATGACTGACCACTATTCCTCAGCTTATGATTTAGCTCTTTTAACAGCTAAGGGAATGGAATATAAAGAATTTAGAGAAATAGTTGGAACAAAAGAAATTTCTCAAAGTAAATATAACTTTACAAGGGATTACTCAAATATAAATAAAATATTATGGAGAATAAAAGGTGCTAATGGAGTAAAAACAGGATATACTGGGCAAGCTGGAAAGTGTCTTGTTTCTTCTATAGATTATAAGGGAAAGGACATAATAATTGTTGTTTTAAACTGTCCTGATAGATGGAATGTAACAGAAAAAATATTTAACTATATTCAAGAAACAGTTGCTTTTCAAGAAAAAAACTTTAAAGAGCTTGCTTATATTAAAAAATATATATAATATATAGTAGACTTAATTTAAAAAGTACTAAGCATAAATAGATTTATCTACAAATAATTATATAAAATGAAGGAGAATTTTTTATGGAAAATATATTAAAAAGGGTAGACCATACTCTTTTAAAACAAGTATGTACATTTGATGAAATAAAAAAACTTTGTGATGAAGGAATGGAGTATAAAACAGCCTCTGTATGTATACCACCTTCTTATGTAAAAAGAGCAAAGGAATATGTAAAAGATAAATTAAAAATTTGTACAGTTATAGGATTTCCAAATGGATATTCCACAAAAGAAACAAAGATGTTTGAATGTGAAGATGCATTGAAAAATGGTGCAGATGAAATAGATATGGTTATAAACTTAGGAGATGTAAAGAATAATAACTTTAAAGCTATTGAAGAGGAAATAAAAGCAATAAAAGACATTTGTAAAGACCATATACTAAAAGTTATAATAGAAACTTGTTTTTTAAGTGAAGAGGAAAAAATAAAATTATGTGAAGTTGTAACTAAAGGAAAAGCAGATTATATAAAAACCTCTACAGGTTTTGGTACAAATGGTGCTACAAAAGAAGATATAATACTATTTTCAAAACATATAGGCCCTAATGTAAAAATTAAAGCAGCAGGTGGAGTAAAATCTTTAAAAACAGCTGAAGAATTTCTCTCTCTTGGAGCTGACAGACTTGGAACAAGTTCTATAATAAGCCTTATTAAAAATGAAGAAAAAGAAGATACTTATTAAAAATTAAACCCAGATTTTTTTATTACATCTGGGTTTATATTTAAAAAACTAATAACATAATTTTGAATCAAATACATTATCTAAATTAAGCTTTTCTATTCTTTTTCTTATTTCTTTTAAATCCATAGTATAAAGACCTTTTTCTATCATTCTCTTTAGATAAACAGAGCCTGCAAAGGTATATCTTTCTTTTCTTCCTTGACTTGTTTTAGATTTTTCATTTTCATAAGCAATTAAATCTCCTATAGCAATTGAGGAAGGAAGAATTAATAAAGGCATTCCAAGGGCAAGTCTTACAGCGTTATGCCCTGAAAGATAGCCCGAAACTATAGCTTCTGTGTGTCCTACAAAAAGTCCACTTTTTTCTCCAGCACAGAATAAATTATCTACTCCATTTACTTTCATATCATCAGTTCTAGGGGCTACAGATAGGTATCTTATTGAGTTTCCTTTGCTACCAGCATAAGGGTCTACATATTTTGCATGTTCTAAGCCCTTTATTTTTCTTAGCTTTTCTAATGGATAATAGGTAGTCATAAGCTTTGCATGCCCTGTATCTAGTAAAATTACATTTTCTGCAAATTCTTTTAAAGCATATTGTTGACATACTTTAGATTCTAGTTTTTTATAGTTAATATCTTCTTTTGGAATTTTTAATACAACAACTCCTTTTTCATTAAGTTCTTTTACAATATCTTCTGATAAGCTTTCTTTTGCAAGTTTACATGAGCCTGAAAAAGCTCCTAAAACATCACCTTCTCTCTCTCCTTGAATATCTGAAACTCCACATCTTTCACTTATACTTATTCTAGGACCAAAGGCAGGGCATCTTAAAATACACATAGAACATCCATTACCATAGCGAAGACAATTTCCCATAGGTCCTGTAGTTCCTGTTGTTTCTATAAAAACATCTCCCTCTATATAGGTCTCATCAGAAAGATATATTCCTTTAATTTTATGTCCATCAAAATTAACATCTTGAACTCTACTTTCCATATGAATATTTATTCCTAAGCTTTTTACATAATCTCTAATTACTCCCTCTATTTTATTTACATCATAAAGGCTTGCATGTTTGTGTCCTGGAAAATCTATATCTTTATGCCTACAGCAACTATCTATTACATTTACAAATTCATAGCCACCTAAAACCTTAAGCTCCTCTAAAGCAGTATAGCGGCCATTATTTCTCATAATTCCACCTACATTTCCAAGACCTAAAAGTAAATCTGTCTTTTCATATATATGAACATCAGCACCAGCTTTTTTAGCACTTATTCCAGCAGAAACACCTGCCCAACCTCCACCAATTATAATTACCTTCATATTAATCTTCTCCCTTCAAAAATATTTCTTGGATCCGTTTGTAGCTTACAAAATCTTTTTACTCTATGACCTGCATATCTTGCTGTACAAGCACCACATATTCCTTCACCACAACACATTTTAAAGTTATTACAGCAGGAGAGAAGAATATCTTTTCTATTTAATTCATCTAAATATTCAATTACTCTATAGGTTAACACATCAGCACCAGCTATATGAATTAGTTTTATGTTCTTATCAGTTATAGAATTTTTTATTATAAATTTTCCCTCTTCTGAAAGAAGTCCTTTATTAAGAAGGTTTGTTTCTTTTTCAACACAATTATACTTTTTTATATATTCTTTAGAAAAATTATCTTTAAAATTCCCCTTGTCTATATAAACATCTACATTATTATTGTTATTTTTCAGTTTTCTTATAACAGGAATCATAGGAGCCATTCCAATTCCTCTTGCAAGAACTAATACATTGTTGTTTTCTTGTTTTTTAATATTTTTTTGACCAAAAACTCCATTCCAATAGGGTGCTCTTATTTTTAAAATATCATTCTCTTTTATATCAAATAATTTTTTTGTCTTTATTCCTCTTATTTCAATAGCTAGAGAAAGAAGATTACTAGAAATATCAGAATCCATAACAGAGATTGGAATATCAAAAAATTGATTTTCATCAGTTCTTATAAAAACATATCCTCCAGGCTTTACAAGGTCTAGAGCAAGCTTATGAGGAATTTCTATTTTTATAAGAATAATTTCATCATTTTTTCTTAAATATTTTATTTTACAAGAATAAGTACTTCGTCCTTTTTTAGCTTTCATTCCATTATTATATAATTCTTGATATATACATACTCCATTCCAGTTTAAACAATCACAAAAATGTTCTCCTTGAAGTTGGGAGCATAATATGCATTCACCTGTTTCTGCAAGCTTACAGGGGCAAAATTCTGTGCCACAATCTATACAATTTGCATATTCTTTATTCATTAAATAAAAAACTCCTAAAATTAGTGTTTCTTATAATAAGATATTTATTATAATACAAAATGTTACACTAGCTTTATTTTTAAAATTTAAACCTAATTATATAAATATTTACAAATATCCATTATAATTAAGTTATTAGAAACTATAAAGTTTAAAGGAGGAAAAAAACTATGACTATGGCTGATGAAATGTTTACTTTGGCAATGAAGAGACAAAGGGAGCTTATAGATGAGGATTTAGTAGGGCTTATAGAAGATTGTAGCATGAAAGGGCAGACAAGCTGTAAGGTTGATTATATTTCTGATGAGGATAAAAAAAGGTTAGAAAATGAGGGCTTTAAAATAATAGAAGAGGAAGAAATTAAAGAAGTATATGAACATACTCTTCCTGTTCTTAATAAAATTCCTAGTAAAAAAACCTTCTCTTATTATGTTATAGATTGGAGTGAAGGGGAGAAAGTTTGTGAAGAGGAAAATGAAGTTGAAGAAGAAAGTAATGATGAAAATTTAACACAAGAACTTTTAGATAAGGTAAATAGACTTTTAGAATTATTAGAAAATAAAGAAGATAATACTTAAAATAAAAATTTGACTTTTTTTAAATATTATATTTATACTATATTTAATATAAACTTTTGGAGGATTTAGAATGAAACTTAAAGATAAAAATTCTATAGGTGCAAAGTTATTAAGAGGACTTTTATGGGTTTTAGCAGGCATTGCATCTTTGGCTATTGGAATACTTTTATTACTTCTTGTAATGAAACTTTTAATGGGAACAGTTAAGGAAATTAAACCATTTTGGTAAAGTATATTATCTCAGCTAGAAAATAAAAAAAAGTGTTTTCTAGCTGAATTTTTTGAGGTGAAAAATATGAATTATATAGAAGAAATTAAAAAATATAAACCTTATAATATTCAAGAAAAAAAGGATAAGGAGCTTATTTTAAAATGTATCGAAAGTTATGATAATATTTTAACTAGAGAAAATCCTTTAGTTCATATAACAAGTTCTGGATATATTGTAAATAAGGATTTTACAAAGGTTCTTATGGTTTTTCATAATATATATAATAGCTGGTCTTGGACAGGAGGTCATGCAGATGGAGATTGTGACCTTATTAAAGTTGCAATAAAAGAAGCTAAAGAGGAAACTGGTATTAAGAACATAAAACCCCTTTCAAAGGACATATTTTCTTTAGATGTAATAACTGTTGAAGGACATATAAAAAAAGGAGAGTATGTATCATCTCATTTACATTTGTCTATATGTTATTTACTTCAAGGTGATGAAAAAGATTTATTAAAAATAAAGGAAGATGAAAATAGTGGAGTAAAATGGATTCCTATAAAAGAGGTAGATAAATATTCTACTGAAGAAAAAATGATAAAAATATATAATAAATTTCATAAAAAAATAAAAGATAATCATATAGTATAAATATAGCATATCTTGTGCAAGTAAACATTTACATTAAGAATTGTATCCTATATATAGATTATTAAAAAATAACTTTTTTAATTTTGTAAAGTCTTTTTTTAATTTTTTTTTTGTGTATAATAAGAAATGGATGCTACTAAGCATTTAACAATTATTAATTAATAATAATTATTAATAATATTTTGAAGTAAGGAAGGGAAACATATGAAGGTAATAAAAAGAGATGGGAGTAAAGTCCCATTTGATAAAAATAAAATACGAGAGGCTATAACTAAGGCTATGAAAAATGGAAGTGGAATATATCTTCCAGACATTGCAAGACTAATTGCAAATGATGCAGAAAAGTTTTTTAAAACATCAGAGGAAACTCCAACAATATATAAAATAGAAAGTTATGTATATGATAGATTAGTTCATTATGGCCAATCAGTAACAGCTAAAGCCTATGAAGGATATAGAGCTGTACAAGAATTTAAAAGAAATGTAAATACAACAGACGAAAGTATTTTAGGTCTTATTCATAAAACTAATGAAGATGTCTTAAAGGAAAATTCTAATAAAAACTCTGTTATTGCTGCAACTCAAAGAGATTTAATAGCAGGGGAAGTATCAAAAGACATTTCAAGAAGAAGACTTATCCCTTCTTATATGGTTCAAGCACATGATGAAGGTATAATCCATTGGCATGATATGGACTGTGTGAAACGTTTTCAAGAAACTCAAGTAGCTTAATTACTTGAGTGGATTTGAAGGAGTAAATTTACTCTAACTACATTACTGATAACTCAAATGAGAACACCAATAAAGTTCAAAGGGGTTACACTGATACCTCCCATATGCATATTTAGCTAACAAATAGATATGTATAAAGCTGGGTAAAGTCGAGTGAAACCTACCCTAACACGTAATGGTGAGGAAAACTAAGTCAGAGGTGACTAGGTAGGCATAGTGCGGGTGGCGATTGACATGGTGAGAATGTTAAGCAAATATACACAAATAACTGACGAAGCTCTGAATGTACTGTCCTTAAAATCGGGTATATCGAAAGGTATACATACTCTTTACAAATGCGTAATGGGTAGTAAGTGTGGATTAGTAGTTCATAGTCTTGGCGAAAATCCATATATCCTTATGGTGGATATCAAGCTTACAGGGCAATAGGAGACACCTAAATCAATCATATGCTAGGTAATGTGGAACGTTTGAAGCTCTCTACATCTAAATAGCCTTTGTTAGAGGTGATGGTAGAATATAAGGTTTTGGTTTAACCGAAGTTTCTTTTAAGAGAGTGGCAGTAAGGGTATAGTAGCGAAGAAGTTATGATAATAAGTAATGGAGCGAAGACCCTAAGTCAATATTAGAAAACAACATATGGCAAAACTTAAATCAGAATTAGTATAAATCAGTTAAGAAAAAGAGGGGTGGATAATATATGAAGCCCGAATATGCTAGAAATCTGACAAGAATGCAATTCTTTAAATCTGCTGATTACTATAATATGTCTAAGGTATATGAAGATTTATACTTGAAAAGTAGTAAAAATATTAATGTTAAAAACCTTATGCCTATAATAAAGGATAAGAGAAATATGTTAATAGCTATTAGATGTATAAAGTCAAATACTGGGGCAGATACTGCTGGATTAGATGGAATAACTTTTACAGAACTATTACAAAGTTATTCTACAGATGAATTACACAAAATGGTTTGTAATTTAATAGATAATTATGAAACCTCAGGCGTAAGAAAAGTTTTTATTCCAAAAAGGAATGGAAAACTACGCACTTTAGGTATTCCAAATGCTATTGATAAACTTATTCAGCAAATGATAAAGCAAGTGTTAGAACCTTACTGTGAGGGAAAATTTTATAAACATAGTTATGGATTTAGACCTACTAGACAAATTGGTGAAGTTATTGCTCGTTGTCATCATTTAGTTACAAATGCTAGATGTGAATACTGTGTAGATATTGATATTAAAGGATTCTTTGATAATGTTCATCATAATAGATTGATGAAGCAAATATGGAACATAGGTATAAGAGATAAAAGAGTATTAATGTTAATCAAGAAAATAATCAAAGCACCTATTGATGGAGTTGTACCAACAAAAGGCACTCCACAAGGCGGGGTATTATCTCCACTTCTAAGTAATATAGTTCTTAATGAATTAGATCAATGGGTAGCAAGTCAGTGGGAAGAATTTCAAAAACATTGTAATAGTAATAAAGCTCCAGAAGAATTCAGTAAAGAATTGCAATATAAAAAAAAGATTCCAAATCCTAATTACAATCCTAAAAAGAAAGTAAAAGGAAATGTTAAGTATTTTAAGAAATGGAAAACTCTTAAAACTGGATATATAGTTAGATATGCTGATGATTTTAAGATTTTTACTCCAAACTATAAAGAAGCTATAAAGTGGTTTAATGGAGTTAAACAATTTATTGAGAAAAGACTACATTTAGAAATAAGTGAAGAAAAATCAAAAGTTGTTAACTTAAAGAAAAGTAAAAGCAATTTTTTAGGCTTTGAATTAAAAATTGTGGATACCAAAAGAAAACATAAAGAACGTAGAGCAAATGTTAAAAATAAAAGCTCAAAAACCAAATATATACTACAAGTAAGAGTTAGCAAAGAAAAAATTTGTGAAATGAGTAATGAATTTAAGAAATCACTTAAATTACTTGTCAAGGATGCTAATAACTCAGTAAAGATTATTGGTAGACTAAACACAAAGATTCTTGGATGGCAAAATTACTGTAAATTAAGTACTTATCCTAGTAAGGATTTAAATGAAGTCTAATTAAAAATCTTGGAGGAAAAATTAATAAAGTATATTTAAATAAACTTAGACAAATGTTAAACCTAGAACCAATAATGATAATG
>ONGV01000139.1 GCA_900317445.1 uncultured Eubacteriales bacterium
CACTAGCTACCTCATTTTTAAATTTGGCTAAACCATTTTTTGCTTCTGGAACTGCTTTTTGTTGTGACATAATAAATTCCTCCTCTATTAAATAAATATTTTTGCTAAGTAAATTCGCTTTGCAAAGATTACTTTTATGTAATTATTTTGTTAAGCTAATTTACTTTGCACTATTATTATGTGCAAAAGAGTTTTTTATAAACTAGAATCTTTATGGAAAGTTAGGATTAATATTCCAGAGGTTTTATATAAATAAATTTAAATTAAAAATAATATAAAAATATGGTATAATATATGAAAACATTTACTAAAATATTTTATTAAGGAGTTATATTATGAATATTACACTATATACAACCATAGGACACAATAGGGATATTGCTCAGGTAATAGCAGATATATTTTCACAAGTTCTTAAAAAAGCAGAATTAGGTTCAAATGGAGACAATAAAAAACTTTTAATAACATTTAAAGATGATACAACTATGGAATTTTTTATTAATATGGAAAAGTCATTTGTAGATGAGCATTTACAATCTATGATAAATTTCTATTCTCAAAATAGTATGGAGAACAAAAATCTTCAAGAGGAAATATTAAAACAAATAGCAATATTTAATTGTTGTATAGGATGTAGATTTGTTCCAAATGATATAGAAAAACGTACAAACTTTATTATAAACTCAATGTTTGTTGTAGCTCAAAAGCTTAATGGATTTTTATTTATGCCAGATAACTGTCTTTATGATGGAAAAGGCAAAATGCTTATTTCTCCTGCAGGAAAAAGTGAGTTTACAGAATACTTTCCAATAGGAAATTCAGATATTTTAGATAGAGATGTAGAGGAAAAGGAATGTGATATAGAAAGAAGAGAAAAATCTATAGAAAAACTAAAAGAAAAAAATATTCCCTTTATTCCTAAATTAAAAAGTTCAATTATGGAGGAAGAGGCAATACTAAGAAAACCAGATGAAATAGCAAAACGTTTATCAGCTCTTTTTGGTGTATGCATTTTTTCAGAGGTTATGTGTAGTAGACATAATATTAAAGATGCTAGAAAATTTTATGATATGGTAGATAAAATTTATCATATAAAGCCATATCTATCTCCAGAAGAGAAAAAATATGTAGAAAGTGAAAATCCACCAGAATGGGTATGTATAGATAAATCTTGGAGATATGAATGTTGTCAAGTGCTTTTATGGGCCCTAGGATATGTAGACTTACCTTATCCAGATAAAATATGTGATGTGGAGAAAATTGCAAAAATAATGTGGACTATGGATGATATAGATGAGCTTTTAAAAAAGAGTAAGCCTAGAAGAAAAAAAGAAATACTTGATGAAGCTGATTTAATTCTTCGTTATGATTGGGCTTGTGTTGAAGCAAGAATTAAAAAAGAAGAAATGCCAGAAGGTTTAAATGAAGGTGTTGTTAAGGAAAGACACTATGCACTAAATTGGCTTATAGGTGTTAATAATAGAGCATCTTGGGATAATGTTACTATAAATACTTAAAATTTATAAAAAATATTTAATAAATCTCCTTAAAAGACTTATAATATAAATAAAATATTATTTTAAGGAGATAAGTTTATGAAATTAATTGATATTAAAAAAGAAACTAGCAATAAATTCTTGAATTTGTATACTTTAGAATTAACAAATAAAGTAGGAAAGAGAAAGGATTATTATGTAGCTAGCAGAAGAGAAAAAGATGAACTAGCTTGTGTAACTAAAGACCACAAAAGAGCTGATGGAATATTAATACTTCCAGTAACTAAGAATGGAGAAATTATAGCAATAAAACAATACAGACCAGCTATAGGAGATAATGTTTTTGAATTACCAGCAGGACTTATAGAAAAAGGAGAAAATATAGAAGAAGCTGCTTATAGAGAGCTTTATGAAGAAACAGGACTTAAAGGGTTATCTTGTGAAGTAATTCTTAAACCAAGTTATGTTTCAAGTGGTATGACTGATGAAAGCATTGTAACAGTTAAGGTTTTAGCAGAAGGAACAACTACAAATGAACATGCAGAAGAGGATGAAGAAATAGAAATATTTAAATTTAAAAAAGAGGAAATAAACAATCTTGTGAAAAATGAAAATGTTGGGGCAAGGGATGCTTTAGTGATGATGTTATTTGCAAGTGAAGGATGTTAAATAGAAAAAAATTGTTTTCAACCTATAAACACTTGTGTTTTAAAGGCGAACATGATATTATACTAATTGTGGCTAAAAGATAAAGAACTTACAATATAAATAAATTTCGGGGTGATTTGATGAAATTTCAAAGTACAAGAGGATTAGAAAAAGGGGTGGCTTCAGCAGAGGCAATTTTAAGAGGAATTGCAAAGGATGGAGGATTATATGTTCCAGAAAGTTTTCCAAATCTTTATGATTCTTTAAAAAAAGAAAAAGGATTATCTTATGAAGAATTAGCTTTTAAGGTAATAAAAGAATATTTTACAGATATTGATGAAAATGACTTAATGAGTGCTATAAATGATGCATACAATAACCGTTTTGATGTAAAAGTAGAAAAAGGATTTTTAGAATTATATCATGGTCCAACATGTGCATTTAAAGATGCTGCATTATTATTCCTTCCTCAAATAATGAAGAGAGCAAGAAAGAAACTAGGAGTAAATGATGAAGTGGTTATTTTAACAGCAACTTCTGGAGATACAGGAAAAGCAGCTCTTGAAGGATTTAAAGATGTTGAAGGATTTAAAGTAGTTGTATACTATCCAAAGAATGGAGTAAGTGCTATTCAAGAAAGACAAATGGCTACTCAAGAAGGTAAAAATGTTAAAGTATTCGGAATAAATGGAAACTTTGATAATGCTCAAACTGGAGTAAAAGAAATTTTTGGAGATGAAGAGTTTAAAGGAGAGTTAGCTAAAGAAGGAATAAGATTATCTTCTGCAAACTCTATTAATATAGGAAGATTAGTTCCTCAAATAGTTTATTATTTCTATGGATACTTTAAACTAGTTGAACAAGGAGTAATAAAAGAAGGAGAAGAAATAAATGTTGTAGTACCAACAGGAAACTTTGGTAATATATTAGCTTCTCACTATGCTAAGGAAATGGGACTTCCAATACATAAGTTCATTTGTGCTTCAAATGAAAACAAGGTATTAACTGATTTCTTCCAAACAGGAACTTATGATAAGAGAAGAGAATTAGTTTTAACTGAATCACCATCAATGGACATATTAGTGTCTTCAAATCTTGAAAGATTATTATTTGAAGCTTGTGGAAGAAATGGAGAAGAAGTAAAGAATCTTATGGAATCATTAAACAATGGTGGAGTATATAAGGTTTCTGAAAAAATAGCTTCTTTCATGAATGAATTCTATGGAAATTATGCAAATATTGATGAAGTATATGCAGAAATAAAAGAAATGTACACTAAAGAAGGATACCTAATGGATACTCATACAGGAGTAGCAAAGGTGGTTTATAACAAATATAAGAAAGAAACTGGGGATGACAGAAAGGTTCTTATTGCATCAACAGCAAGTCCATATAAGTTCCCAAGAAGTATATGTAAGGCTTTAGGTATTAATGTTGAAAATCTTAATGACTTTGAAGTAGTAAAAGAATTAAATAAAGAAACACATGTTGAAATTCCTAAAAATTTAAGAGATTTAGATAAAAAAGAAATTCTTCATAATGAAGTATGGGATAAAGATGACATGAAAAAAGCCCTATTATCTTATTTAAAGTAGAAGGTGTAGAAATGATAAAGGTTAGAGTACCAGCTACATCTGCAAATATGGGGCCAGGATTTGATTCTCTTGGAATAGCAGTAAGTTTATATAATTATTTTGGATTTAGAGAAACTGAAGGGGGCTTAAGTTTCTCCGGATTTCCAGAAGAATTTTGCAATGAAGATAATATAGTATATCAATCTATGATGAAATGTTTTGAAAAAGCAAAATATACTCCAAAGGGCTTAGAGATATGTAGCTTAGATCAAAACATACCTATAGCAAGAGGTTTAGGAAGTAGCTCTAGTTGTATAGTTGGGGGACTAGTTGGAGCTAATAAAATTATGGGAAATGTTTTTACAAAAGATGAGTTATTTCAGATGGCTGTTGAAATTGAGGGGCATCCAGATAATGTTGCACCAGCTATGTTTGGGGGAATGGTTGTATCTATTATGGATGAAGGTGTAAGCTATCATGATATAGTAAATGTTAAAGAAGGTATTAAGTTTGTTCCAATGATACCAGACTTTAAGTTATCTACTAAAGAAGCAAGAGCTGTGCTTCCAAAGGAGATCTCAATTAAAGATGGGGTTTATAATGTGGGAAGAGTTGCATTAATGGTTACGGCATTAAGTAATGGAAAGTATGATTTATTAAAATTTGCATGTAAAGATGCATTCCATGAAAATTATAGAAGCAAGCTTATAAAAGGTTTTGACGAAGTTAAGAAAGAAGCATATAAAGTGGGGGCTTTAGCAACTTACCTTAGCGGTGCAGGACCAACAATAATGGCAATTACTTCAGATAAAGAAGAAAATTTTAAAACTAATATAGAAAAGTTTTTAAAAGAAAAATCATTGAATTGGGCAGTTCATGAATTATCAATAGATACACAGGGGGCATTTATAATCGAAGGAGAAGAGTAATGAGCGGAAATTATTTTCTTATTGATAAAAGAGTTTTACCAGATGTATACGAAAAGGTAGTAAATGCCAAAAAACTTTTAAGAGAAGGAAAAGTAAAAGAAGTTACAGAGGCTGCTAAAATGGTTGGCATAAGCAGAAGTGTTTATTATAAATATAAAGATTTTATATTTGAGTTTTCTGAAAGTCAAAAGGGAAGAAAAGCAACCTTTAGTTTAAAGATAATTGATGGAAAGGGCGTCTTATCAAATATCTTAAATTATATTTCTTCTAAAGGAGGTAACTAACAGTTACAAATAAATAATAAAAAGTTATAAATTGATGTTGACTTTTATAATTTAGAAAATTGTTGACAGCCTCCCATATTCGTAAAGAGTATGGAGTGATGTA
>ONGV01000082.1 GCA_900317445.1 uncultured Eubacteriales bacterium
CATTTTTAATGTATCTATTTGATAATCCCACAAATCTTTATTATTATAATCTAAATCTACTACATCCCACCAATCTCCAACTCTATTCCCTAAATTTCCATCAGGCTTTTTATAAAAATATTCTGGATGATTTTCTACAAGCCATGAGTCTGGAGAAGTGTGATTATAAACTACATCTATTATACATTTCATTCCTAAAGCATGTATTTTATCTACACAACTTTTAAAATCTTCTAAAGTTCCATACTCTGGATTAACTTCTCTATAATTTTTAATAGCATATGGACATCCTAAATCACCTTTTTTATTTTTAACTCCAATTGGATGAATAGGCATAAACCATATTATATCTGTTCCTAAATTTTTTATTCTTTCTAAGTCTTTTTCAACAGCTTTAAAAGTTCCTTCTTCACTATGATTTCTTACATAAATTGAATAAATAACTTGCCCTCTTAAATTTAAATCGGTATTTCTTGCCATTTTAATCCCTCCAAAAAAATAAATTTATATGATAACGTTATTATACCTAATACATTCTCAAAATTCTTGCATTATTTTTATAATTTATATAACAATTCTGATTATATAGAATAAAAAGACAAAATAAATATAGTTCTCTTTTGCCTTACTTAGCTTAAAAAGATAAAACAATATATTCACTCTGTCTTAATAAAATTCATATTCTTATTCTTTTTTCTTATTATTTTCTTTTATATATTTATAAACTTCATTATCCAATTTTAAAGCTTCACTTACATCTTCTTTAGATAAATGTTTAAATGCATATTTATAATCATAATATTTTTGAACAATATCTTTAAAATTAATATTTAACTCTTCATCTACCCTAGTTGAAAATCTCATAAGAGTTTCTCCATCTTTAGAAACTAAATTACAAGATTTTAATAACAATATTATATCTTTAATAATTCCTTCAAAGGCCTCTTCATTAGAAAGCTTTAAAATTTTATTTAACTTTCTTTTTCTTTTAGTTAAATATTCTATTGCTATAAATAATATTCCAATTGAAACTATTCCTATAATAATATAAATACTCTTATTGTTGCTACTAAAAACTGTTTCTGTTTTTTCTTCTTCATTTACTATTTCACTACTTACTTCTACTATTCCAGGTGTAGGGTCAAATATTTTCCATCCATATCCTGCTATATAAACTTCAACAAAAGCATGTCCTTTTTTTGCATTAACTTCATATACTCCAGCATGTTTATCCTCTTCATCTACTACATACCCTTCAACATATCTTGCTGGAATTCCACTTGCCCTACATAATAAAGTCATTGCTGTAGCATATTGAACACAAAATCCTGTCTTTCCTTCAAAAATAAAATAATCTATATAACTTTCTTTTCCTGTATTTTTAGGCAAAGTTAAACTATATACATAAGAGCCACTTCTAAAATAGCTTTCTATTGCCTTTGCCTTAGAATAAGTTGACTCTTCTCCCTTTGTAAGACTTTTTGATAAATTTATCAATTTATCTGAAGTATCTTCTGAAAGTTTAGTATAATTATTATTTATAGTTTCTAACTTTTCTTTTTTTGTTTCATAAACTTTTGAAGTTACACACTCTTTTAATACCTTTAAGTATCTTTCATCATTAAGATAAGCAAGCAAAATAGCTTCTTTAGAATCAAGGTCTGGATTGTCTTTAATGTAATTTAAAGTATATTTATTTCCATCTTGAAATGTCTTGCCATCTTTTAAAAATAACATATCAAATCCGCTTAAATACACATCTTCTCCTGTTGATAGGTTACAGCTTTGTGTTTTAGAAGGATGAATTCCAAACTTAGTATTAAATTTATTTGATATATATACTTCTTGCCTTTCTGTTGATTTTGCTTTATTTACTTTTTTTATTACTTCATTATCCCCATTATATTCACCTATCGCTACTAAAGTAGAGTCTATAGGATAAATTTCTCCACTATTACTTATACTATTTCCATAAAAGAAATCTTCATTTTCTTCTTTCCATATTCCATCCTGAAATACATCATAATTTTTTACAATAAAATATTCAGGATTATTTCCTGTAAATGTATATAAAACAACATCTTCTCCATCTGTTGTAGATTCATTTACATTTCTGCTATTTCCCCATTCAACACTAAAGCCCTTTAAATTTGATTGAGTATAATTTTGAACATAATTTTTAACACCATCTAAAAATTCTATTTTAGGAAGGTCTTTTGGTTTAGGCATTACTATTGCAATAGCTAAAATAGTTAAGATTACTACTCCTCCAGTAAAAATCATATGCTTATCATTTATGTTTATTTTATTTTTTTTATTTGAAGCACTATTTTTTATTTCTATTATCAATATAAAAAATAAGCTTACTAAAAAAAGATATATAAATGTGCTATCTGCTTTATAAACTCCTCTTGCATAAAGAATTAAAGGAATAAAATATAGTAAAATTAATATTACAACCCTTGTTATTATTACTGAAAAATAATAAATCATTGAAGAGTATAAAAAAGTTACAATAGTTAAAATAGAACTTGTATATAAAAAGTTTCCACTATCTTTTATCTCTCCACCAAATACAAGCCTTGCTATATTAAACTCTTCAATTATTCCTGTTGATTTTGCTAAAAAAGACCCAACTATTAATATAGCTAGTAATACAGGAGTGTAAAGTATAGGACCTCTTTTCCCTTGTTCATTTACAATATCATAAAAAGCAAAAAATATTGTTACTAAAATCAAAATAAGCCCAGAATATAAAAAACTAAAACCTCCATATAGAGAATAAAATATCAATTCACATCCTAATATAGCAAATATTAATTGTATATAATTATTTTTTATTGTACTTTCTATTCTATTCATATTTTATATCCTCTCTAGTACATAATCCTTCTGAAGATAAAATTCTTCTGGCAATATTTTATCTCTGTTATTACCTATAATTTCAATTGTATGACACTTATCTTTCATATTAGTTACAAAATCTTGTATTATAACATCCTTATTACAAGTAATAATTAAAAGGTCATATTTTTCATCTTGAGAAATAAACAACTTATCAAATCTTACTCTAGATATCTCTTCTTTACAAAAAACAAATTCTGAAAAACTTCTTTGAAGTTCTTCTATATCACTTATTTTATTTATGTTTGTTACTTCCCATCTATTTTGCTTATAAATCCTTACAGAAACCTCATATTCACTTAAAAACAACTCTTTAACTATTCCTATAAAGCCCTCAATTAATAAATCTCCATTATCTTGAAAGTTTTCATCATTTGATATAAATGGGTCTAAAACCACTATTTTCTTGCATTTTATACTTGATGCACTTTGCCTTATCATTATTACATTTTTCTTTGAAGAAAGCTTCCAATTAACCCTATTTAAAGGGTCACCTTCAGCATATTCTTTATATTCATATCCTGGTATACCTTGAAAAGTATAATTACTTATTCCATCTTCATCCTCTGCTCCTATAGCACTTTCTATAAGCTTTTCTGCACCATCTATTTCTACACACTTAGGTGCAATCATAACATTAGAACTGCTTTCTTCACATTGAATTTTTGTGTGAAATAGTCCAAAAATACTTGTTATTTCTAAATCTTCAATAGAAATCTCTCCAACACCTATATGGCAAGCCCATATTTCTATTTCTTTTTCTAAGGTTTCATTTTTTCCTAATGATATTCTCTCTTCTATCTCTTCTAAAGCTGTTATTTTATCACTAATTTTTATTTTATAATCTATAAATGGAATTGGTATTATTGAAGAATTTTTAAATTCTATATTACATGCTATTTTTTGTCCTTTCTCTACATTTTCAGTTAATACTTTTATTGATGATGATAAATTTTTTCTAAATAAAACATATGTTATATAATCTGCTAAAGGCATAAGAAGCATCATATACATTATTACATAGTTTTCTTTTACATCAAAAATATATGTAAATATAAAAGATATTAATAACATTCCAAAATAAAAAAACCATCTTCCCATCTAAAGCACCTTACTTGTATTTTTTATAGCTTTATTTACGCAGTCTAAGATTATATCTTTAGCTGTCATTCCTTTTACCTTAGCATTTGATGATAAAATAACCCTATGACTTAATACATCTAAAGCAATATCTGCTACATCCTCTGGAATAACATAATCTCTGTTTTTTATAAACGCTACAGCCTTTGATACCTTTAATAGTGCAATACTTCCTCTAGGACTTACTCCTAAATCTAAGTTAAAATTACTTCTTGTATATGATACTATTGCTATTATTAAATCTTTAATTTCTTCGCTTACCTTTACTTCTTCAACTTGATTTTGAAGATTTATAATTTCTCCTGTTGTAGCTACTGGTTTAAGACTTTTTAAAGGATTTTCTCCTGCAAATCTATTTAAAATTTCTCTTTCTCCCTCTTTACTTGGATATCCTATTGAAAGCTTAAATAAAAATCTATCCATTTGAGCTTCTGGAAGTTTATTTGTTCCTTTACTTTCTATAGGGTTTTGAGTTGCAAGAACCATAAAAGGCTCTGGAACTTTATGAGTTATTCCATCTACAGTTATCTGTCTTTCTTCCATTACTTCAAGTAAACTTGATTGTGTTTTTGAAGAAGCTCTATTAATTTCATCTGCTAAAAGAAAATTACAATTTGCACTTCCTTCTTTATATTCAAATACTCCTGTTGTAGGATTATACATAGTAAACCCTGTTATATCTGAAGCCATTACATCTGGAGTAAATTGTATTCTTTTAAAGCTTCCATCAACTGACCTTGCTAAAGCACTTACACATTGAGTTTTTCCAACTCCTGGAACATCTTCTATTAAAACATGGCCATTAGTTAAAAGGGCTATAACTATTTTTTCTACTACCTTTCTTTTACCAACCATTATTTTTTCTATATTATTTATTATTTCTGTTACTTTATTCATTATTCTCCCCCTTTGTTTACTTTTAATTATATCATATAATCCTAATAATTTGTAAATCTTGTCAAAGATTTAATTTATTTAACACTTTTAAAACCCCTAATGCTCCTATTGTAAATATTCCTGCTATTACTAATGGAATTTTAGATGATATTTTTTTTCTTGAAGCAATTGAAATATTTTTATCTTTATTTTCTAAAGCATTATTTTTATTAATATCTACCTTTTTTTCAGTAACATTATTATAAGAATTTTTATTTTCTTCTGATGCTTTAGGAATTATTTTATTTTCTTCATTTACTTCTTCTATTTTAGTGATAATTTCTTTTTCATTATTATCTTGTTTTGGTATATTGGTTTGTAAATTGCTTTTTTTAGATTTATTATTTTCTAAAGCTTCATCTTTTAATATTGCAACATATTTATCATAGTAATTTTCTAAATCACTTATACTTCCTTCTATAAGTACATTATTATTTTTTTTATCTTTTAAAGTAAAGCTTTTATTAGCTATGCTAAA
>ONGV01000055.1 GCA_900317445.1 uncultured Eubacteriales bacterium
GAATTCTTCCAGGAAGGTCTAGATTCAGAAGTTAAAGATGCTATGTTAAAGGCTATGGAAGATTTAAAAGAATTAGGAGCTACTGTTGAAGAAATTTCACTTCCAATAACAGAAGTTGGACTTCCTGCCTACTATATCATATCTTCAGCAGAAGCAAGTTCAAACTTAGCTAGATTTGATGGAATAAGATATGGATATAGAACAAAAGAATTTGCAGACGTTGATGAACTTATGCTAAAGAGCAGAAGCGAAGCTTTTGGTCCTGAAGTTAAAAGAAGAATTATGCTTGGAACATATGCTTTATCTTCTGGATACTATGATGCATACTACAATAAAGCTCAAAAACTTAAAAAGAAGTTAAAAGAAGAATTTAAGAAAACATTTGAAGAATATGACTTAATTTTAAGTCCTACTTCCCCTACTCCATCATTTAAATGTGGAGAAAAATCTTCTGACCCATTATCAATGTACTTAGGAGATATTTATACAATTAACATAAACCTTGCAGGAATACCAGCTATCTCTCTACCTTATTCATTTACTAAAGCTGGATTACCTATAGGACTTCAATTATTAGGACCTCACTTTGGAGAAGAAAAGATATTTAAAGCTGCTTATGCACTAGAACAAAAAGTTAAAATATCTACTCTTGCACCACTTTAGAAAGGAGAATGAAGAAGAATGGCTTTTGAAACTATAATCGGACTTGAAATACATGCTGAATTAAAAACAAAAACAAAAATATTCTGTTCCTGCTCTACTGAGTTTGGTAAGGAAGCTAACCATAATACTTGTCCTATTTGCTTAGGAATACCAGGAACACTTCCAGTTTTAAATAAAGAAGTTGTTGCACTAGCTATAAAGGCTGGAACAGCTTTAAACTGTAAAATAAATAAATTAAATAAAATGGATAGAAAAAACTACTTCTATCCAGACCTTCCAAAGGCTTATCAAACATCACAATATGACCTTCCAATTTGTAGTGGTGGTGGAATTAACATCGAAGTTAATGGAACAAGTAAATTTATAAGATTAAACAGAATTCATATTGAAGAAGATGCTGGTAAATTAGTTCATGATGAGGAAAAAGGAGTTTCTTTGATTGACTATAACCGTGTTGGAGTTCCTTTAGCTGAAATAGTTACAGAACCAGATATGCGTTCACCAGAAGAAGCAGTTACATTCTTAAAAACATTAAGGTCAATCCTTCAATATGCAGATGTATCTGACTGTAAGATGGAACAAGGTTCTATAAGATGTGATGCTAACATTTCTATAAGAGAAGTTGGTTCTGATAAGTTAAATACTAAGGTTGAAATTAAAAACATAAACTCATTTAAAGAACTTCAAAAAGCTCTTGAAAAGGAACAAAAACGTCAATTAGAGCTTTATACCTATGGTGAAGAATATAAAATAAAACAAGAAACTAGAAGATGGGATAATGGTAAGGGTAAAACTGTTCCTATGAGAAGTAAAGAAGATGCTCACGATTATAGATACTTCCCAGAACCAGACCTAGTTCCAATAATAATAGACCAAAAACAAATTGATGACACAGCAAAAAATATGCCAGAAATGCCAAAAGAAAAGAAAGAAAGATTCCTTAAAGAATATGCTCTTTCTGAAAAAGAAATAGATATAATTCTTGATGATAAAATTCTTTCTTCTTTCTATGAAGAAACTGTTGCTTTAGGTGCTAAGCCAAAAGCTGTTGCTAACTGGGTTTTAGGAGATTTATTAAGACTATTAAAAGAAGATAATGACACAACTGATGAAGGAGTAACATCTATAAAAATTGCTCCAAAGGCTCTTTGTGAATTACTTCAATTAATAGACAAAGGAACTATAAGTAATACTGCTGGTAAAGAAGTATTTGAAGAAATGTTTAAAACAGGTGCTTCTGCTGAAGAAATAGTTAAAGCTAAAGGGTTATCACAAATTAGTGATACTTCAGAACTTGAAAAAATGGTTGAAGAAGTTATAGAAGCTAATCCTCAATCTGTTTCAGATTTTGCAGAAGGTAAAAAACAAGCTGCTGGTTTCTTAATGGGACAATTAATGAAAGCTTCAAAAGGAAAAGCTAATCCAAAAGTTGTTAAAGAAATCTTAGATAAGAAATTACAAGAAAAAGTTAACAAGTAACATAAGAAAATGAACTGTGGATAACTATTTTAATATTTATCCACAGTTTTATTATGTATATTTATCCACAATAAATTGTGGATATTTTTAGGTGTTACCTAAATTTTTACTTACTATTAAAATTTGTTTTTTTAATCTATATATGTTAAAATTCAATAGAAAAATTATTTATAGGAGTATATATTTATGGCAAAACATTCAAAAAGTAGAGAACCAAAGATAAAACAACTTGATTTTTTTTCAGCTTTAATTGTTATCTTAGTTATAATATTAATTGGACTTTTAATAATAATACATTTTAAAAATAAATCAGAAAATGACAATTTACCATCACAAAATATTTCTAACAATAATAAAGAAACAATAACAGCTGAAACTGCTTCTCCAGAAACCCATACAGCTACTGAAGATTCAAAAGAAGAAAATAGATTTGAAGGCTTAACAATGACAAATGAAAATGTAGGAGTACCAGTTTTATATTATCACTCTGTTGACCCATCAGAAGCTAATGAGGTTATAATATCTCCAAACAAACTTAGAGAAGAATTAACCTTTATAAAAGAATCAGGCTATACAACTTTAACTATGTCTGAATTAAATAATTACATATTAAACAACACACCTATTCCAGAAAAAAGTATAGTTATAACC
Source organism: uncultured Eubacteriales bacterium (assembly GCA_900317445.1). Classification (GTDB taxonomy): domain Bacteria; phylum Bacillota; class Clostridia; order Clostridiales; family Clostridiaceae; genus Clostridium. Next base: position 2,794 of record ONGV01000055.1, read on the forward strand.
TTTGATGATGGATATGCTGATAATTATGCTAATGCTTTTCCAATTCTTAAAGAATTAGATATGAAAGCCACAATATTTGTTATTTCTAACTTTACTGATAATGATGGATATTATATGACATCTCAACAATTAAAAGAAATGTCCGATTATGGAATAGATATTCAAAGTCATACTGCTTCACATTCACATTTAAATCAGCTTTCTTATGAAGAGCAACTTAATGAACTTAAAACTTCTAAAGAAAAATTAGAATCAATTACAGGAAAATCTGTTATATCCATTGCTTATCCTTTTGGTGATTATGATGATAATAGTGTGAAAGCTTCTAAAGATGCTGGCTATTCATTATCATTTACTACTAACAGAGGACTTTCAGATAGAGAGGATAACCCTTTAATACTTGATAGAATTTATGTAAGCTCTACATATACCATAGACCAATTTAAAGAAGTACTTAATACTACTGGAAAGTAATAAAAGATGACTGAAATTTTATCAGTCATCTTTTTATTATATTCCTTTATTGGAATTCTTTATTAATTCATTTAATTTTTTAAGCTCTTCATTAGTAAGATTTCTCCACTCTCCCACTTTTAATTTTCCAAGTTTAATATTCATTATTCTTATCCTTTTAAGCTTTGTAACTTTATAACCAAGAGCTTCACACATTCTTCTTATTTGCCTATTCATTCCTTCTCTTAAAATTATTCTAAAGGTTTTGTCCCCTTCCTTATTAACAGGACACTTCTTAGTTATCTTTCCTAGTATTTTAATCCCATTACCCATTCTCTTTATAAATTCATCATTTATAGGTTTATTAACAGTTACTATATATTCTTTATCATGATTATTTCCTGCTCTAAGTATTTTATTAACTATATCTCCATCATTAGTTAATAAAATTAATCCTTCAGAATCTTTATCAAGTCTTCCTATATGAAATATTCTTTTTTCATGATTTACAAAATCAACTATATTTCCTTTTACACTTCTATCTGTTGTACAAGTTATTCCTACTGGTTTATTAAGAGCTATATATATCATTTCCTCTTCCTTAGATATACTTTTACCATCAAGCTTTACAACCTGCCCTTTAGAAACCTTTATTCCTGGAACAGCCTTAACTCCATCTACAGTAACTCTACCTGATTCTATGTACCTATCAGCTTCTCTTCTTGAACATATTCCAGTTTCACTCATATATTTATTAAGTCTTATTTCCTCTGGTCTATCATTATGAGTAATTATATTATTTTGCTGTTTCACTTTCATTATTTTCTTCCTTTTTATTTATTACACTTTCATATAAATAATGTTTAGCTCCATTATTATTTATTAAAGTTTTTATATTATTTTCTACTATATAATTTCCTGTTTCCTCTAAAATTCCATAATTAAGAGCTTTTCCATTTACTGTTACCACTATACCTTCTGATGGAATTATTTTCTGTTCTTTTGCATACTTAATAGATTCTTTTAATACAAAATCTATATTTTTATCTAAAGGGTTAATTTCCTTAAGTATTTTTTCTCCAGTATTAGAAGGTGAATGAAAATATATTACAGAATCATATTTATTTATTTCATACTTTATTGAATATGGAACCTCTATAATTACAGTTGATACTACTTTATTATATTGATTATACATATATATTGATACAAATATTACAATTAATAATATAGCTGAAAATATAGTTTTTAACTTCTTTCCAAGGGTTCTTTCTTTTCCAGATATTATTTCATCACCTAATTCAAAATCTTCTTTATTTGAAACATAAAAAAATTCTCCTGAACTTGATAGTATGATACAATTTTTTCTTAAACGCTCTATAACTATTCCTCTACATTCCTTCTTCTTTGGTATTTCTTCATCTATATTCTCATTAATTAATACTCTTAAATAATCTTGAATATATTTATAGTTTGTACTTTCCATAATTAATATGTATGTAATTAAATAGTGTTTCCATCTTTCTAAAAACTTTCTAGAAATTCTAGTTTTTCTAGAAATAATTCCTATATTTAAAGCTTTTTTCTCTTTAAAAGAAAATACTATATCATAATCCTTTGCTATATAATATGCAACATTTAAAATAATATTTTTTTCTTTTTCATTAGGTCTATCTAAAGCTAAATCTTTTAACAATACTTCATATTCAAAAAGTTCTTTGTTAAAATTTATAATTTGTTGTTCTCTTGCTTTTTTTGATTTTTCACTTACATCTATAACTCCAGGTTTATTTGAAAAGATATACCTATCCTTTCCAAACTCTTCCATAAACTCACCTCACATCCAATATAAACTACCCACAAAAAAATTCTTTTCATACCTTGTATTATATCATATATTTCTTTATATATTATAGACTTGTACTAATAATAGATTTTCTTTTATTTTATTAAATTTATGCTTTATAAACTTCATTAATATTACAATCTCATATATAATAAATAAAAAAGATAAAATAAGTGAGGTGGTTTTATGAGAATTGGAATGGGCTATGACGTTCATAAACTTGTCCCTGAAAGAAAACTTATACTAGGTGGGGTTAATATTCCTTATAAATTAGGACTTCTTGGACATTCAGATGCTGATGTATTATTACATGCTATAATGGACTCTCTCCTTGGAGCAGCTGCTTTAGGAGATATTGGGAAGCACTTTCCTGATACAGATGATAGATTTAAGGGAATATCAAGCATAGAACTTTTAAAAGAAGTTGGAAAGCTTATTTCAGAAAAAGGTTATAAAGTAGGAAATATAGATGCAACCATAATTGCACAAAAGCCTAAAATGGCTCCACACATACCTTTAATGAGAGAAAATATAGCTTCTGCATTAAATATAAACTTAGAACAAATCAATGTAAAAGCTACAACAGAAGAAGGACTTGGTTTTACAGGAGAAGAAAAAGGCATTTCTTCTCAAAGCATATGTCTTTTAACAAAATAAATATACATAAAAAGCTAGCATCTTAGTATGTTGTGTTAAGATACTAGCTTTTTATTTTTTTATATTACTTCTGAAAGGTTTTTTTGTAGTATTTCTTTAAATTTCATACCTTCAATTTCGCTTTCTGTTGCTGATTTACATATAGTTCTCCATTCTTCAGAAGATACTCCTATTTTTTGTTTGAATTCTTCTTCTGTTCCTGTAAGCATAGTAGATTCTTCAACAAACTCACCTAATTCTTCTGGTGTTTTAAATATTTTTAAATATAAGAATTCTTTATTATCCCCAAACCATTTTTTATTAAAATTTCTTGCAAATTTAATTAATGCTGATACAATTTTATCTTTAGGTAAATCCCACATTTTCTCTAACTTCTTGTAATCCTCAAGCATTAATTTGCCTTCATCTTTTGTTATTTCTTTATTTTTAACTCCATCTTTTACAATTTTCTCTACTGATAATGATGGTACCATTGTTACCATCTTTTTCTTTCCATAAATCCATTTATAGAAAGCTTCCTGCAAAAAAGAGTATTGTATGTATCCTAATAATACCTTTTCATCTGGAAAATACGCATATATATTATCAATACCATTACTTTTATTAAAAATAAGAGTA
>ONGV01000191.1 GCA_900317445.1 uncultured Eubacteriales bacterium
TGGTTACCTGTATTATTATGGCTTCTTGTTGGAGGAATTTTCTTTGGTGCAGTACATGACTTTGGTGCTATGTATGCATCAGTAAAAAATGAAGGAAAATCAATGGGATTTCTTATAGAAGAGTATATAGGAAAAGCTGGTAAAAAATTATTTTCACTTTTTGCATGGATTTTTACTTTACTTGTAATTGCAGCATTTTCAGATATAGTAGCTAATACATTTAATGGATTTAATGCTGATGGAAGCAAAAATACTCCAAATGCAGCAGCAGCTTCAATTTCTATGTTATTTATTGTAGTAGCAGTACTTTTTGGATTATATATAAAGTATGCAAAACCAAATGGAAAACTTCAATTTGTTATAGGAATTATTCTTTTAATAGCAATGCTTGCTTTAGGAATAAAATTCCCACTTTATTTTAGTAAAAATGTATGGCTTGCTGTTATATTTGTATATATTTTTGTAGCGGCAATAGCGCCAATGTGGATTTTAATGCAACCAAGAGATTATTTAAGTTCATTCTTACTTATAGGTATGATTGTTGGTGCAGTTTTAGGAATAATTGTAGCAAATCCATCAATGAATTTACCAGCATTTACTGGATTTAATGTAGGAGGAAAAAATTTATTCCCAACTTTATTTATAACAATTGCTTGTGGAGCTGTATCAGGATTCCATAGTTTAGTTTCCTCAGGAACTTCATCAAAGCAAGTTAAAAATGAAAAAGATATGTTATGTATTTCATATGGTGCAATGAATGTAGAAACTTTACTTGGAGTTGTAGCACTTGTAGTTGTAGGTTCAGCATCAGTAGGAGGTAAAATTCCAGATGGAACTCCATTTACAATATTTGCAAGCTCTGTAGCAGGATTCTTAGAAAAGTTAGGAATATCTCAACATATAGCAGTATGCTTTATGACAATGTGTATTTCAGCATTAGGATTAACAACACTAGACTCAGTTGCACGTATTGGACGTATGTCATTTCAAGAATTATTTTTAGATGAAGAAACTGACAAAAGTAAGTTATCTCCAATAGTAAGATTTTTAACTAATGATTATGTGGCAACTTTAATAACATTAGCTTTAGGATTACTTTTAGCTTTTGGAGGATATAATAGTGTATGGCCATTATTTGGTTCAGCAAATCAATTACTTTCAGCATTAGTATTAATTACTTTAGCAGTATTTCTTAGAGTTACTGGACGTAAGGGATTTATGCTTTGGGCACCAATGGGAATTATGTTAGTAGTAACACTTACTTCTTTAGTACAAGCAACAATTACAATATTAGAGAAACTATTTGTAACTGGAGATTTTGTATTCCTTACAGATGGATTACAACTTATTTTTGCAATATTATTAATGGTTCTTGGAGTTTTAGTAGCATTATCTTCATTTAAAAAATTATTTGGAAAAGAAGAAAAAGTTCAAGCATAAAATATAAAATAAGTTGCAAAAATCAAATACAAAAAGTATAATAATATAAGAATTAAATAAAGTCTTCAGGGCGGGGTGTAAGTCCCCACCGGCGGTAAAGCCCGCGAGCTAAGTTTTAGCATGATTCGGTTAAATTCCGAAGCCGACAGTATAGTCTGGATGGAAGAAGGTATTATTAGGATAATATTTTAAAACATATTTGCCCTGACTTTTTAGTCAGGGCTTTTTTTCTAATAATTACCCTGAAAAGATAAAATAAGGGGGAGTTTAATAATGAATAATTCAAACAAAAATTTAAGTAAAGGAATAAAAATTGCATTATTAGGTGCTATGGCATTTATATTAATGTTTTTTGATTTTCCAGTAATACCAGCCTTTCCTTGGTTAAAGATTGACCTAAGTGAAATTCCGGTATTAATAGGAGCATTTGCTTTTGGACCTATATCAGGAATTATTATAGAAGGATTAAAAATAATTTTATATATAATGATAAAGGGAACTCACACAGGATTTGTTGGAGAATTAGCAAACTTTATAGTAGGTATATCTTTAGTGGTACCAGCAGCATTAATTTATCATAGAAAGAAGAGCAAAACTAGTGCTGTTATAGGAATGGTAGTTGGAGCTTTAGTTATGGAAGTTGCAGGAATTATAGCAAATTTATATTTATTAATACCTGCCTATGGTATTACTATTAATACACAAAAATATGTATTATATGGTTTACTACCATTTAATGGAGCTAAGGCTTTAATAGTATGTGTTTTAACATTTATATTATATAAAAAATTATCAGTTTCATTATTTAAAAATGAAATTACATTTAATAAAAAAGAAATAGCTAATAGTTAATTATGAATTTTTTAAAGTTGTAGTAAAACTAAAAAATATTACTACAACTTTTTTGTTTATAATATTATAGCTAACTTTTAAGAATAATAGAAAAACAAGATTATTTTAGTTAAATTATTAATAAATAGATAATAATTATATTTTTATATTGAAAAATGCAAGAAAAATATAGAAACGTATTTAATTTTAATAAAAAAACAAGTATAATTAAAAAAGAGTATAAATTTTAGAAGGAATAAAAAATTTTAAATTGGAGTGAGTTATGTGCAGAATAAGAAAATTTTAGGTTTAGTAGTTATGGCATCTACCATTGCTGGTGTTACGTTTGTACAAAGTACGGAAATTAAAGCGGCCGAAAATGAAATAAAAGGTGTAGTTATAAATGTTAACTCTAATCTTGCTATTAGAAAAGATGCCGATTTAGATAGCGAAATAATAGGCTTACTATTAAACAGAAATGAAGTATCAATAACAAATGTAAATGGAGATTGGTACGAAATAAAATATAAAGAAAGTAAAGGATATGTAAGTAAGGATTATATAAAGGTTTTAGAAGAAAATATAGAAACAATAAAAGAAATAGAAAAAGCAGAAAATGTACAAGAAGCAGTAAAAGATGATGCAGAAACAGAAGATGTACAAGAAGCAATAAAAGATGATACGGAAACAGAAAATGTACAAGAAGTGGTAAAAGAGGATACAAAAACAGAAGATTTACAAGAAGTAGTAAAAGAAGAAGTTGAAGAAAAAGATGCACATGAAGAAGTAAAAGAAGAAGAAAAAACAGAAAATGAGGCTAAAGAACTAGCAAAAAGTGTATCAGTAGGAGAATATGAAATAAGTACTGTTGCTTTATCCGCAACTTCTACATCTCAAAAAGGAACAGTAGTAAATGTACATTCTGTTTTAAGAGTAAGAAGTGAAGCTAGTTTAAATTCTCAAGTAGTAGGATATTTAACTAATGGATGCAGTGTTAATATATTAGGGGAAAATGGTGCTTGGTATAATATAGATTATAATGGAAAAAGTGTATATGTGAGTAAAGATTATGTACAAGTTTCAGGAGAATCAAATAGTGCTTCTAATTCTAGAAGTGGTTCACAAGAAACAAGAAGTGGTAAAAGTGGCCAAGTAGTAAATGTACACAGTAATTTAAATGTAAGAAGTGGAGCAAGTACAAGCAGTAATGTTATAGGCTCATTATCTAATGGTTCAAAGGTAACAATAGTAGGAGAAAGTGGTTCATGGTATAAAATTAACTATGGAAACACAA
>ONGV01000140.1 GCA_900317445.1 uncultured Eubacteriales bacterium
TAAAGAAATTTCTAATGTTATCTTTAATCCATTAAGAAATACACTTGCATATTTACTTAAAAAGCTTTGGTCTTGATTTTCAGCTGATATTTCATTAGCTTTTACTATAAAATCATCCATTTCTCCACTTTCTGTTACTCTTTTAATAGTACTATTTACCTTTTCTCTTAATTCATCATTACCTTTTCTAATACCAATAGCATTACCAGTATCATCAGTTTCTACTTTTATATCAGATAAAACTAATTCAGGATTATTTTTTATAGCTGAACTTACTACTGGTGCTTCTGTAACTAAAGCATCTATTTTTTCAGTTTTTAATTCTAATACTAACTTTGGAATTTTAGAAAGTATTTGAATATCACTATATTTAACATTTTCTTCAACAAAGTCCTGTTGGGTTGTACCTAATTGTACTCCTATTTTTTTCCCATCTAAATCAGATAAATTTTTATATTTATCTTTTTCATCTGCTCTTACCAAAACTGAATGTTGTGATTGATAATAAATATCAGAGAAATCAATTTCCTTTTTTCTTTCTTCTGTTGGATTCATTCCTGATATTATAAGGTCTATTTGACCTGCTTTAAGTGCTGTAATTAAGTTATTAAACTCCATTTCTTTAATAACAAGGTCACAATTCATGTCCTTTGCTATTTCCTTAGCAAGGTCTACATCAAAACCAACAACTGTATCTTTTCCATCTATCATAGCATGGAACTCATAGGGTGCATAATCTGCACTAAGTCCTACAATAAGTTTGTCTCTGTTTGATGATGCTTCTTCAGATTCACTCTTTGTACTTTTGCCACAAGCTACCATTGACATAACAAGTAATAATGTGATAGCTATTGTAATAAATTTCTTAAAATAAATTTTCTTCAACTTTATTCCTCCTACTTTAAAATAACATATCAATTATACATTAAAAAGTCTACTTATTCATAGTATATTTAAAATTTTGTTGAATTTTATTTATTCATTTATATCATTATTTTATTTTCAAACATATAATATAATAACTGAATTTATAAGGAGCTGATTAATATTTATGATAGTTTGCAAAGAGAGACACCTCTTTCCTGGTGGAAATACATCTAAAGGATTTTATTCATTTTATAGATATATACTAACTCAAGAAAATGCAAACAGAATAATTTGTATCAAAGGAGGACCTGGTACTGGAAAATCATCTCTAATGAGAAAAATAGGTTTATATTTTGCTAATTTAGGTTACTCTATTGAATATCATCACTGTTCTTCTGATAATAACTCTTTAGATGGAATTTTAATTAAAGAAATTAATGTAGCAATGCTTGATGGTACTTCTCCTCATGTTGTAGACCCACTAACTCCTGGGGCTGTAGATGAAATACTTAACTTAGGTGATGCTTTAGATAAAGATATTTTAATTAAAAATAAAAAAGAAATTATAAATTTAAATAAAGAAATAGGAAAACAATTTAAAAAAGCTTATAGATTTTTAGGAGCTGCTAAATATATTCATGATGATTGGAGTGCATTAAATTCTGAATCAATAAATCCAATAAAGCTTACTGAATTTATTGATGAGTTAAAAGACAAATATCTTACTTCTAAATTGTCAGGTTTTGGTGGAGAAAGACATTTATTTGCTACTGCTTTTACTCCTAATGGAATTATTACCTTTATAAAAGGATTATCTAGCCAATTAGAAAATGTGCAAATTTTAAGAGGAGGACCTGGCCTTGGAAAAACTACTATTTTAAAAGCTGTAGGTTTACAAGCTCAAAAACAAGGCTATTTTGTTGAATACTTACACGACCCACTTGTTCCAGAAAGAATTGAAAATTTAATTATACCAGAACTTTCTTTTGGAATATTTACTACAAATGAAATAAGCAGAACATATTTTGATACAACAGATTTTAATTTAAAAGATTTATGTTATAAAAAAAGTATGTCTTGTAAATTAAACGAAATTGTATGGGATAAGCAGGAATTTGACCATTTAGTTGATAAAAGCTTATCTTGTATAAAAAATGCCAAATCATTACATGATGAATTAGAAAGTTACTACATTTCTGCTATGAATTTTGATATGATTAACTCTATTTATATTGATTTACTAAATAAAATTAAAGCTTATGTTTAATATCTAACAAAATAAAAAAATCTTAGGTTCATTATATTACTAGCTTTTCTAAATCACTGCTTCATAAAATAACGAACCTAAGATTGTAACAAATATAATTAATTTTTAATATTTAATAACAGATAATCTATGAAGGGCTCTTGTACACATTATATATTTAACTAAATTGTTAGTTATACCTTGTTCTAATAAAATAACACCATCGAATTCTAATCCTTTAGCATAATAAGCTGGAATAAGAACTTTTCCTCCTTTATAAAGAATATCCTCTCTATCAAAGGTTAATATTTTAATTTTTTCCTTTAATAATGGTGATAATTTTCTTAAGCTTTCTTTATCTTTAGTTATAATAGCTATACTTTCAAGACCTTCTTCTTCATAATCCTCTATTATTGAAATTATAGTTTCTATCATATCTTCTTCTGACTCTGCCTCTTCTTCAATAACAGGCTCTCCATTTCTAACTAAAGGTACAACATTATTTTCATTTAAAAACTTACTTGCATATTCCATTATTTCTTGAGTTGACCTATAACTTTTTTCTAATTTAAATAACTCTATGTTATTTTCAAAAAGTTCCTCTAAATTAGTCATAGCAGGTGCTTCATTTGTTGTTATTAATCTTTGATTTGTATCTCCAACTATAGTAAAGCTTCTGCAACCTGTAAGTTCTTTAATTAATTTAAATTGAGTTAAGTTATAATCTTGAGCTTCATCTATAACAACATGTTTTATTTCTTTTTTGCACTTCTTACCTTCTAAAACAACCATAAAATATAATATTCCAGCAAGGTCCATATATCCTAATTCATAAGTATTTGTTATCTTTTTATAAAGTTCTATTACATTTTCATGTTTTATCCATTCATCAAGCTCTGCTCTAGAATTCATAACTTCTCTTACTATTTCTCTTATTTTTACCCTTCTTAAGAATTCTAAATTATTTCTTTCTATAACAAGCTCCTCTTGAGATAATTTTGATATTTTATCTTTAATTTCTTTATTTAATTCTCTAACTTTTTCATCTCTTTTATCCTTTATTTTGGAAGTTAATACTCTTCTTATTTTTTCACTTCTTCTAAATAAAGGCATATAGCTATAATATTTATCAAATAATTCTCTTATTTCTTCTGTAGATACTATTTCTTCTCCATAATATCTAACAGGCTTTATATTAAAATAATTTTTATTCATATTATTAAGTTCACTATCTAAAAATCTTGTAAATTCTCTTGAACTTTTATATTTATATTCTTCTAAAGCCTTTTCATTTCCTACCATAGCTTCTTCCATATATTCTGAAAATCCTTTAACTGGTTCTTCTAAACCTATTTCATCTATAGCAAAATTTTCAAAAGTAGTTTGTTCTATTCCTCCACTTTCACCTAATGAAGGTAATACTTGAGCTATATAATCAATAAATATATCATTAGGTCCTAATATAAGAACTTTATCTCCAAACTGTTTTCTATAATTGTATAAAAGATATGAAACTCTATGTAATGCTATTGTTGTTTTACCTGAACCTGCCACTCCATTTACAACTACTACTTTTTCTTTAGGAGCTCTTATTATGTTGTCTTGTTCTTCTTGTATTGTCATTACTATATCTTTAAGTTTTTCACCAGAATTTGAAGTTAAGACCATTTGTAATATTTCATCCTTAACATCTACTGCTGAATCAAATATTCCCTTAAGTTCACCCTTTTTAATTATAATTTGTCTTCTTCCAATTATATTTGTTTTTATTTCTCCTACTGGCGAAGAATATTCAGCTTCTCCAAGATTTCCTTTGTAAAACAAACTTGCTATAGGTGCTCTCCAATCTACAATCACAGGTTCATAGGTTTCTTCAGGAGTTAATCCAAATCTTCCTATATAAAGTTCTTCTGCACCTTCTTTCTCCTCTGTAAAAGTAACTTTTCCAAAGTAAGGTACTTCTTTAAGTTTTGAAAACTCACTTAATCTTTTATCTATAGTCTTAAAAGCCTCTTCTTTTACATAAGCTTCATGGTCAAAGTAATCTATTACTTTATCCTCATCATCTTTATAATCTTCTAAAGTTTTCTTTCTATAATCTAATATATACTCTGTTACAGCCTTTCTTTTTTCAATATATTTTAATATTTCTTCATTTAATATTTTTAAAACCTCTTGTAATTTTTCTTCTTCTATTATAAATTCTAAATTTTTTTCCAAAAAAATTGCACCTCCAATAAAATTAAAAGTGAAAAGTTTATCACTTTTCACTCTTTCCTTAAATTTAAAAAATTATTCTTCTGAATCTTTATTAAGTTCTATAGATTTCTTTTCATAAGTTTCTACAAATTCATCATCACATGAATCTTTAACTTCTTCATTTGAAACATCAGATTCTTTAGAAAGGTCTACTTCTTTCTTATCATTCTTTCTAAGTTCAGGATATTTTTCACAAACTACATCCATGAATTCATCCCCAAAAATAGTTTCTTTTTCAAGAAGAATTCCTGCAATTTTATCTAATAAATCCCTATTATCTCTTAATAATTTTCTTGCCTCTTCATGAGCTTCTCTTATTATTCTTAATACCTCTTCATCAATCATTGTAGAGGTTTCTTCACTACAATTTCTCACTGCCCTACCATCAAGATATCTATTTTGAATAGATTCTAAAGCAACCATATCAAATTTATCTGTCATACCATATATAGTAACCATATTTCTTGCTGATTGAGTAGCTCTTTCTATATCATTAGAAGCACCTGTAGAAATTATATTAAACACTTCTTCTTCTGCAGACCTTCCTCCAAGCATAACCTTAATTTGATTCATAAGTTCATCTTTAGACACTAAATATTTTTCTTCTTCTGGAAGTTGCATTGTATAACCTAATGCTCCCATAGTTCTTGGAACTATTGTTATTTTATGTACTGGATCTGTACCCTTTAATAAAGCAGCTACCAATGCGTGTCCAACCTCATGGAAAGCCACAATTTTCTTTTCCATTGGAGATAATATTCTATCTTTCTTTTCTTTTCCTGCTATTATTACTTCTACAGCTTCTCTTAAGTCTTCTTGAAGAACTTGATTTCTTTTATTTCTTACAGCTCTTAGGGCAGCCTCATTAACAATGTTTGCTAAGTCTGCTCCTACAGCTCCAGGAGTACCTTTAGCTATCTCTTTTAAATCAACATCTGCATTTAAACATACATCCTTAGCATGAACCTTAAGTATTGCTTCTCTTCCTATTAAGTCAGGTCTATCAACAATAACTCTTCTATCAAATCTTCCTGGTCTTAAAAGTGCCTTATCTAATATTTCAGGTCTGTTTGTTGCACCTAATATTACAATACCTTTAGAAGAATCAAATCCATCCATTTCTGATAGTAATTGATTTAGTGTTTGTTCTCTTTCATCATTACTTTGGAATTGATTATCTCTACTTTTACCTATGGCATCAATTTCATCTATAAAGATTATACAAGGTGCTTTTTGTTCAGCCTCTCTAAATAATTCTCTTACTCTTGATGCACCAACACCTACAAACATTTCAACAAAGCTTGAACCTGATAAAGAAAAGAATGGAACCTTTGCTTCTCCTGCTACTGCTTTTGCAAGTAAGGTTTTACCTGTACCTGGAGGTCCAACCAAAAGAACACCTTTAGGTAACTTAGCACCAATTTCTGTATACTTACTTGGGCAATTTAAAAAGTCTATTACTTCTTCTAAAGATTCTTTTGCCTCTTCTTGACCTGCAACATCTTTAAATGTAACTCCTATTTCATTTTCAGCATAAACCTTAGCTTTATTTTTGCCTATGCCTCCAACTCCACCACCCATTTTATTCATTGCTTTAGAAAATACAAATTTCCAGAAAAGGAACATTAAAAGTAATAATGGTACCCAATTTATAAGTATCTCAATTATTAAACTTGTTTTTTCATTTTTAGCCTTAAAATCCACTCCTGCTTCTGTTAAGTCTTGAACAAGATTGGTATCACTAACCCTTAAAGTATATAATTCTTTTCCCCCTAAACCTGTATTACTTTTTGGAGTAATAAAAATAGTATCTCCTGTTATAACTGCTTTTGATATTTTTTCTTCCTTAACTAATTGTTTAAATTCACTATAGTTTATCTCTTCTTTAGAAGAAGTTGTTGGTAAAAAAAGTTGTGCAACTAATACCAAACCAAGTATTATAGTTAAGTAAAAAAATAAGTTGAATTTTTTCCCATTGTTTGGCTTTTGCTCCATATATATGTCACCTCTTTCGTATATAAATCTATTTTATCCATCCAAAATCACTAAATGGGTATATTTTTAATTGTGCCTTAGCTTCAATATATTTTCCATCAATATATGGATTATTCCATAACCTTGAATCGTTAGATACTGGACGGTTATCTCCTAAAAAGAAATAACACCCTTCTGGAACTGTATAAGTTCCATATGAATGGTCTGTATTTTTTACATAGTCTTGGTTTATTTCTTCACCATTTACAGATACTTTTCCATCATTTATTTCAATAGTATCTCCTGGTAAACCAATAACTCTTTTTATTAAAGTATCCTTTAATTCCACTGAATAAAATACTAAAATATCTCCTCTTTCAATTTTATCTAAATCATATATTTTAGTAACAAATAATCTATCACCAACGTTTAATGTTGGTATCATTGAACCACTTGGAATTCTAACTTGAAATAATAAGAAATTTTTTATAAGGAGTGCTATTATAAGAGCTATTGCTAATGGAAGCACCCAATCTACAATAAAAGATTTCTTCTTTCCTTCAATTTTCATTTAATCTTCCCACATTCCTTTCATTAAATTCTCAATTTTAATTTTTCTTTCTTTTGTTTTTTCTGTATCTAAAAAAAATTTTTCATTTTCTTTTTTTAAACAATCTCCCTCTTTAATTGGCCCATTAACCTGATTTTTATTAAGATTTATTATATTCCCATCTTGGTCCTCAATTACTATAATACTTCCTTCTATTCTATCTACTATATAAAACATTTTTCACCTCTTTATTACTTAACCTAATTTAGTTCATATATAAAGTAATAAAAAATAACATGAATTAAGTATATCATAAATTCTAATTTAAAAAAGCATAAATTTTTATTAAAGTTTTATAATTTTCTATATTTGTCCATTAGTTCACTCATTGCTTTTCCTGAAGTAGGAGGAGTATATGTTATTGCATTAGCGCCTGCATCTATAGTTTCTTTTATTGTATCATCATTTGGACCTCCTGTGGCTATAATAGGAAACTCAGGAAACTCTTCTCTTATTCTTTTTACAATTTTAGGAGTATCTGCTCCTCCTGATACATTTATAATTGTAGCTCCAGCTTCTATTCTCTTAGCTATATCATCCTTTTCTGAAACTACAGTTACCACTACAGGTATATCAATAGTAGACCTTACCTTTCTAACTATTTCATCTTTAGTTGGTGAATTTAAAACTACTCCCATAGCTCCTTTAAACTCTGCATCTAAAGCAAGATTTATAACCCTCTTACCTTGAGTTATTCCTCCTCCTACTCCACAAAACACTGGTACATCAGCTGCCATAATAAGTGCTTGTGTTATAAGTGGTTGAGGAGTAAATGGATAAACTGCTATTATAGCATCTGCATTTGTATTTCTTATAATTGCTACATCTGTTGTAAACAATAAGGATTTTATTCTCTTTCCAAATATCTTTATTCCTCCACATTGTCTTATAATTTGAGGAACCTCAACTACATGATTTCTTAAAGTTCCTTTTATCTCAGGAAGAAACTTACTCTCTTTTGCCATAAATACCAACTCCTTTTAATACCTCTTTCACAATTACTATATAATATTTCTAAATTTAATGTGTACATTTTTATATTATACCATTTTATTCTAATAAAAGAAAAATAAGAGACCTATTCTTGTCTCCTAAAATCTATTTATATTAATATATCATAGTGAAATTGTTCCTACAATATAATATTCACTGATTTATCTAATACTATTTCTTTTTCTTTAACAATACATGAATATGCAAATATATCTACTCCAGCCTTCTTAGCACTTCTTAATGCTTCTCCAAACTCTGGATCAGTTTCATCATTTGGTGAAAACTCTGTTATTCCTTCAATTTGAATTAAAAAAAGTACTCCTGCACCTAATCCACTTTTTTTAACATCTATTAATTCTAAAAGATGTTTCCTTCCTCTTTCTGTAGGAGCATCAGGAAAGCTACATTTTTTATTTTCTTCTAAAGTAACTCCCTTAACTTCAAGATAATACTCTTCTCCTATATCATTTGAAAGTTTAAAATCAAATCTGCTTTTTCCAAAAGTTTTTTCACTTAAAATATTATTATATTTTTTTAATTTACCTATAGATTTATTCTCTAAAGCTTCTTTTACTACTTTATTAGGAATTTGTGAATCAATACTTATAAGCATATCTTCTTTATATGCAGCTATTAAATCAAATTTAGTTTTTCTATTTGGATTATTTTCTTCCCTTAAAAATACCTTACATCCAGGTTTTAAAATTTCTTTGCAACGTCCTGTATTAGGAACATGAACTACTATTTCTTCATCATTATATTTAACCTTTGCATTAAATCTATTAGGTCTATCTATAAAAATTGCTTCATATATATTTTTATTATAATGCATAAATTCCTCCTACTTTATCCACAACATATTAAATAGTTATCCACAAGTTTTAATAAAAAATACTTCTTATGTATATAACCTTTTTGTTAAGCTTATATTTTATATTATACAAGCTTTTTACAAAAAATAAGCCTAATTAATTAAAATAACTTATATTTAAAGTTATTTTAACTAACTAGACTTATGTTTAAACAGCCCACTTTTTATCCCCTGTGAAGTTAACATTAAGCCACTTATCTAATTTTATATTACTTATATTACTATATACATATTCTCGTACATTATCCATTTCTTCTAATTTATTAAGTTTTGATTTTTCATTAAATACAAAATCTATTTCTATTCTAAGTTCTTTACCTATTTTACTTACTCTTGTTATAGAATCTTCAAAATTATATTCCTTTTCAACATCTTTAACTATTGTATAAATTTCATCATTAATATCTTTATCAGCGTTTCTATTTAATATTTCTTTAAAGTTTTTAATTAAAGTAGTTACTGGAACTTTTATAAATATGGATGATGTAATTAAAACCATAAGAGGATCTATATATTTAGAAAAATATGCTAAAGAAGTTTTATTTAATATAATACATATTAAAAATCCTACTAAAACAGCAACACTTACTAATGTATCCATAAGCCATTGATTAATTTCAGCACCTACTATACCTGAAGCCACTTCTTTATTATTCTTAGCTAATATTCTATAAACAAGCAAACATCCTAATATAGAAATTATTGAATATCCTAAAGCAAGGTCTACATCAACAACTTTTCCACCTGCTAATATTTCCTTTGCTGAATTTACAAAATTAATAACACACATAATAGTTAAAACTATTGAGTTGAAAACAACTGTAATTGGTTCTAAGACCCACTTTCCAAAAGGAAATTTTTCAAAATCACTTTTATTTATATATCTTGTTACACAAATAGCTAATACTGATAAAAATAAACTAATTAAAGAATATAATCCATCAAATATTATCATGCTAGAATCAATTATAATTCCCCATGCTACTCCTAAAACAGCAAAAAATAAAGCTCCTATTGCTGATAATGCTAGCATGTTTTT
Source organism: uncultured Eubacteriales bacterium (assembly GCA_900317445.1). GTDB lineage: Bacteria > Bacillota > Clostridia > Clostridiales > Clostridiaceae > Clostridium. The sequence continues at coordinate 9,860 of ONGV01000140.1, forward strand.
TTCACTTTTCATTTTTTTCACCTCATTAAATCTCTTTAATATTATTATATTCTGTTAAAAAAGCTCTAACAACTCACTAAAATGAGGTATATTTTATACTTTTAATAGATATAAGTTTGCTTTACATTTTATAGTAATAACGTAATAGTACTTTAAATTCTATTTATTAATCCTTATTTAACTTATTATTCATTTTAATTTTTCTCTATTTCTTCATTGATTTTTACAAATTCATTTATAATTTTTTCATTCAAATCATCTATGGATAGGTTTACACCAGGACATGCTGTATCATATACATCTCTATGTCCAACTACCTCACTTAAATTATATTTAATAATCATATCAACAGACAACTTTACTAAAGATTCCATTTGTGCTTCATTAGGGCTTGTCTTTTCAAAATTTCCTTCTAATGCAATTCCAATACTGTCATTATTATTTTTTTTAGCATGTGCACCTATTGCCTCTTCTGGTCTTCCTCTATAAATTGTTCCATCTGACCTTATGTAAAAATGATAGCCTATTCCAGCCCATCCATTTTGAATATGAACCTCATTTATTCTTTCTGGTGTTTTACCATTATCTGATGTATGGTGAATAATAAGCCTTTTAGGTTTATTTTTATACTCAAGCTCCTCCTGCCACGTATAATCAACTTCTTGTATGTTTAGTTTCTTCTCATAATCTTCACTTATATTTGTAAAACTAGTTAATTTATATTTTTCCTTAATGTTTTTATAAATAAAATCTATGTACTTATAACTTTTTTCTGTTGTTACACTTTTTTTATTTTCATGATTATCAATTTTACTACCTTTTTTAATTATATGATATATACCTATTGGAATCCCTAAAAGTATAACTAATGCTATAAGAGAACATATTATTCTTCTTATCTTAAAGTTAGGCCTTTTTCTTACCTCTTTTTCCTTTTCCATCCCATATTACCTCACTAAAATATTTCTTTAAATTAATTATAATACTAAATAATTACTAAAAGCTTACATATTATTAATTTTTTATTTTTTCAAAATATAATTTTCTATAGAATAAAAAAAGGCACCCTATAAGAAGTGCCAATATATATATCATATTTAATTTTATAATTAGAACATTTTCATTAAATTAGCCATTTCTATTGCAGTTACAGCAGCATCATATCCCTTATTTCCAGCCTTAGTACCTGCTCTCTCTATTGCCTCTTCAATTGAATTAGTTGTTAAAATTCCAAAGGCAACAGGCTTTTCTGCATTTAATGATACTGTTGCTATTCCCTTAGAAGCCTCTGCACATACATAATCAAAATGAGGAGTTGAACCCTTTATAACAGCCCCTAAACATATAACAACATCATACTTAGGACTTTCTGCCATCTTCTTTGCAACCAACGGAATTTCAAAAGCCCCAGGAACCCAAGCAATACTTATATCCTCATCATTAACCCCATGTCTCTTTAAACCATCTAAAGCGCCAGAAACAAGCTTAGAAACTATAAACTCATTAAACCTCCCTGCAACTATACCAACTCTAATTCCTTCTGCTACTAACTTACCTTCTAAAACCTTCATCTTTAAACTCTCCTTTCATTTTATAGCATATGAGCCATTTTTTCTTTTTTAGTTTTTAAGTAGAATGCATCTATTTCATTTGCTTCTATTTGAAGAGGCACTCTATTACATACGTTTATTCCACATTCTTTTAATTTTTCTATCTTATCTGGATTATTTGTCATAAGACTTATATTTTCTACTCCTAATTCTTTTAAGATAGCAGCTGCTATATCATATTTTCTTGCATCTGCTGGAAATCCTAATTTTAAATTTGCCTCTACTGTATCTAGTCCTTTATCTTGAAGACTATAAGCCTTTAATTTATTTATAAGACCTATTCCTCTTCCTTCTTGTCTCATATAAAGTAAAACACCACAACCATTTTCAGCTATCTTTTTCATTGCTGCATCATATTGCTCTCCACAATCACATCTTTTAGAACCTAAAGCATCTCCTGTTAAACATTCTGAATGAACCCTTGTTAATACTTTTTCTTCTTTAGAAATATCACCTTTAACTAAAGCTACATGATGTTCTCCTGTTTTTTTATCAATAAATCCATAAGCTCTAAATTCTCCATATCTTGTTGGAAGTTTTGTTTCTACAACCTTTTCTACTAATTCTTCCTTATTTAAATTTTTTTCTTTTGCTTTTCTATATTCAACTAAATCTGCTATTGTTATTATTTTTAAATTATGTAATTTAGCAAATTCTTTTAACTCTGTTGTACGCATCATTTCTCCATCTTCTCTCATTATTTCACAACAAAGTCCACATTCTTTTAATCCAGCAAGCTTAACTAAATCCACAGTTGCCTCTGTATGACCTGTTCTTTCTAAAACTCCTCCATCTTTAGCTTTTAAAGGAAACATATGTCCTGGTCTTCTAAAATCTTCTGGCTTTGCATTATCACAAACAGCTTTTATAGCTGTTATTGAACGCTCCTTAGCTGATATTCCAGTAGTTGTATCTACATGGTCTATTGATACTGTAAAAGCTGTTTCATGATTATCTGTATTTTTTTCAACCATTTGATTTAATCCAAGCTTTTCAGTTAATTCTCTACTCATAGGCATACATATTAAACCCTTAGCATAAGTTGCCATAAAATTCACATTTGCAGGAGTAGCAAATTCTGCTGCACATATACAATCTCCTTCATTTTCTCTATCTGGGTCATCAATTACTAAAACTATTTTTCCATTTCTTATATCCTCAATTGCTTCTTCAATAGTGTTCATACTAAAAAACTCCTTTCTTATTACATAAATCCATTGTTTTTTAAAAACTCTTCTGTTATGCTAGATTCCTTTTTTTCTTCTTTATTATTAAAACCTAAAAGTTTTTCAACATACTTTCCAACCATATCACATTCAAGATTTACCTTATCTCCTACTTTCTTTTTTAGTAAAGTAGTTTCTTCTCCTGTATGAGGTATAATTGAAACCTTAAATACCTCTTCATCTATATAAGCTACTGTAAGGCTAATTCCATCAATTGCTATAGAACCTTTTTCTATAATATATTTAAGAATTTTTTTATTTGCTTTTATAGTAACCCATACTGCATTTTTCTCTCTTATTAATGAAAAAACCTCTCCACACCCATCAATATGTCCACTTACAATATGTCCACCAAGCCTTTTTTCTAATGTTAATGCTCTTTCTAAATTTACTTTATCTCCAACTTTAAGCTTTCCTAAATTACTTCTTCTAAAAGTTTCTTCCATAACATCAGCTTCAAAACTATTTCCTTTTATATCTGTAACTGTAAGACATACTCCATTAGTGGCTATACTATCTCCTATTAATGTTTTTTCTAAAACTTTTTTAGCTTTAATAGTAAGCTTTGAGGATTCACTACCAAATTTTAAGGATTTTACTTCCCCAACCTCTTCAATAATTCCTGTAAACACTAGCTTTCATCCCCTTTTTCTACATATCCTTCAATTAAAATATCTTCTTCTATTGTTGATACTGATAAATTAGTTATTTTAAAAGCATCCTTTAAACTATCAATTCCTCTTCCTTCAATTGGAGTTTTAGAATCCTTTCCTCCTATTATTTTAGCTGCAATATAAATTTTAACTTTATCTACTATCCCTTCTTCTAAGGCAGAAAAGTTTAATGTTCCTCCTCCTTCAAGAAGTATGCTATCTATTTTAAGTTTTCCAAGAGCTATCATTAACTCTTTTAAATCAACCTTTCCATTTTTTGATGGAACTACAATAACATTAATTTTTTTATCTTCAAGGCTCTTTCTTTTATCTAAATTAGATTTATCAGTTGTTGCAATAATTGTTTCCACTTCTTTAGCAGTATTTACAATTTTACAATCCATAGGAATTTTTAAAGTACTATCTACAATTATTCTTATAGGATTTCTTCCTCCATCAATTCTACAAGTAAGTTCAGGATTATCCTTTAAAACAGTATTTATTCCAACCATTATTCCTGTAAGTTCATTTCTAAGTTTATGAACATCCTCTCTAGATTTTTCTCCAGTAATCCATTTAGATTCTCCAGAATAGGTAGCAATTTTTCCATCTAAAGACATTCCAGTTTTCATAATAACAAAAGGCTCTTTTTTTACTATATATTTCATGAAAACTTCATTAAGCTTATAACACTCACTTTCTAATATTCCATACTCTACATAAATTCCAGCATCCTTAAGCTTTTTAACCCCCCTTCCTGCAACTAATGGATTAGGGTCTAATGTTCCAATAAATACCTTAGAAATTTTCTTTTCTATAATCTTATCTGCACAAGGAGGAGTTTTTCCAAAGTGTGAACAAGGTTCTAAAGTAACATACATTTCTGCCCCTTCAACATTTTCATTTTTCTCTTCTGCATCTTTGAACGCATTTACTTCAGCATGACCTTCTCCACATTTTTTATGATAGCCTTGTCCAATTATTTTTCCATCTTTAACAATAACAGCTCCAACCATAGGATTAGGATGAACTCTTCCCTTTCCTTTCTTTGCAAGCTCTAAAGCTAACCTCATATACTCTTCTTTCAACCTATGTCACTCCTTTTTTACAAAAGAAAAGTCCTGAACATTAAAAGTTCAGGACATAAAAATTATCAAAATATTTAATTATAAAACTACATAATTTATTAATAAAAAAGCTCTGAAATAAAGATATTTCAGAGCAAATATACAAAATAAAAGTATGGCTTTATAAATACATAAACTTTCTTCTTTCATCCAGACTATACTGTCGGCTTTGGAATTTCACCAAATCATGCTAATAACTAGCTCGTGGGCTATACCACCGGTAGGGACTTGCACCCTGCCCTGAAGATTTATTAAATTATAAATTCATCATATACCTTAAATTTCTATATGTCAATAATTTAAGTAAAATTAAATTTAATTTGTCAATATTTCTAAAATATTTTTAACTTCTTAAGTATATTTTTCATATTATACAATATATGATTTTTACATCATAAATAAAGGAGGAGAACAATGGATACTAATATATACGATTGTTGTAACACAATAAATAACTGCCCTTGCGAAGATTCACCTTGTGAATTTAGAAATCCTGCAGTAAAAATAATTAGAAATTTAGATGATGAATTATGTGATATGAAAGTTGATTTAGCAGAAATTAGAGCTAATTTAATTTTTTTAGCACAAAGTCTTTGTAATGCTGGCTGTCTTTGCCAAACTGAAGAAGTTTTATTATTAGCACTTGATGCTCAAGTAAAAAATTTAAATAGTAAGTTAAAGACTAGCTTAGAAGAATTAGACCAATTAGAATGTATTTTACAATAAATATATAAGTTTTAAAAAAGCTGTTGCATTGAAAATTTTTATGCAACAGCTTTCTATTTTTCTTTATTTCTTAATTATTGCTTTTTAAGAAGAATATATTATTCACATCTTCCATATAACTTAGTAAATTTATATATCTTATTTGCAAGATTTTCATTTATATCTTCTTTCTTAGCTCTCCATTGCCAATTTGTACCTAATGTTGATGGCAAATTAATTCTTGCTTCATTTCCTAAATTTAAGAAGTCTTGCATTGGAGCTATAGCTGTATCTGCAACACTGCTCCAGATACCTCTAATGAATCCCCAGTTATAACCTTCTTCTTCATTTAGTCCTAAATATCTTATTGCATTTCTTACTTCTTTCTTGCTTCCAGTTTTCTCAAACCAACCTAAGAAAGTATCATTATCATGAGTTCCTGTATAAGCTATGCAATTTTTAATATAATTGTGTGGTAAATATTCACTATCTCCACCACCAAA
>ONGV01000066.1 GCA_900317445.1 uncultured Eubacteriales bacterium
GTAGAAAATTATGGACTACCTGCTTTTTATTTTATATAAAACTATATATTTTTTAATTATACATAAATTAAACATTAATGTTTGTATTATAGGCATGAACAATTCCTTGAGATATAACTTTTGCCATATCTAAAACTAAGGAAAGTCTAATTGAATAAGAAGGAAAAAAATTAGAATTATTAATAGAATCTATAATTCCAACTATTGAAGCATCACCAACATCAGGTAATGATTTTCCAACCCCTTTACCAGGATGTATAGCATAATCACGAGTATGAATTTCCCCGATAGCTTTTGATTCTCCTAGACAAGCATCTATTGCTATTATAATTGAATTAGGATGATTATCTTTTACAACAGATAAACATTCATCAAGATTTAAAGCGTGTACTGGATTAGATATTGTTCCATATACGGGAAGTGGAAGTAGGTTATCTTTTAATAAGGTTCCTACTAATGGTCCAAGACAATCACCAATACATTTATCAGTGCCAATACAAACAATAACAGTATCTTTAGTTATAAATTTTTTTATTCCTTCAGAAATTTGATAATAGGCTAAATCGGTCTTATAATGAGTTTTTTTCTTAATCACATAACACACCTCCCAATGATAAATATATGAAAGTATTAAAAAAAATATTATAAATAGATAAAATATATAACTTATGTGATTAGAAAGAGAAAAATAGAGAAAGAAAGAGAAAAATAAATATAAATTAAAAAAATAGATAGATATCAGAGTTGAAATAAAATAAAGTTAAAGATATACTAACTATTGTCGATTGGCTTGAGAGCTAAATCAAATTGAAATTTAATATTTCATATGGAGGAATTCCCGAGTGGCCAAAGGGGGCAGACTGTAAATCTGTTGCGTTAGCTTCGATGGTTCGAATCCATCTTCCTCCACCAAAAGTAAGAAGAAATTCTTACTTTTTTTATTTTATATAGTAAAAATTACATTAAATTTAGTACAATAATAATATTGATTTTAACAAAGTATTATGTTATCATCTTTAAAGAAAATGATTATAAAAAAGACTCTTATCAAGAGAGGTGGAGGGATAGGGCCCTGTGAAACCCGGCAACCTGTATTTTCAAGGTGCCAATTCCTGTAGACAAGTTATCTACAAGATAAGAGAGATTGTTCAGTATGGTACATCTCTTCTTATTGAAGAGTTTTTTTATTTTAATAAAATTTAAAAAAGGAGATTATTTTTAGATGAAAAGACTATTTACATCAGAATCAGTGACAGAAGGACATCCCGACAAAATATGTGACCAAATATCAGATTCAATACTAGATGCAATTTTATCACAAGATCCAAATGCAAGAGTAGCATGTGAAACATGTACAACTACAGGAATGGTTATGGTTATGGGTGAAATATCTACTAATTGTTATGTTGATATTCCTAAGGTAGTTAGAAACACTATAAGAGAAATTGGATATGATAGAGCTAAATATGGATTTGATTGCGATACTTGTTCTGTAATTACATCAATAGATGAACAATCAGCAGATATAGCAATGGGAGTAGACGAAGCTTTAGAATCAAGAAATGGAGAAAAGGATGATGTTGAAGCAGTTGGTGCTGGAGACCAAGGAATGATGTTTGGTTTTGCTACTAACGAAACACCAGAATTTATGCCTCTTCCAATAGCTATGGCTCATAGACTTTCTAGAAGATTATCAGAAGTTAGAAAAAATGGTACACTACCATATTTAAGACCAGACGGAAAAACTCAAGTAACTGTAGAGTATGAAAACAATAAGCCAAAGAGAATTGATGCAATTGTAATTTCAACTCAACATGGAGAAGAAGTAACTTTAGAGCAAATAGAAAAAGACATGAAGGAATTTGTAATAAAGGCAGTAATTCCTGCAGAGTTATTAGATGAGGAAACTAAGTATTATATAAATCCAACAGGAAGATTTGTAGTTGGAGGACCTCAAGGAGATTCAGGATTAACTGGAAGAAAAATAATTGTTGATACTTATGGTGGATATGGCAGACATGGAGGAGGAGCTTTTTCAGGAAAAGATCCAACAAAGGTTGATAGATCAGCTGCATACGCTGCAAGATGGGTTGCAAAGAACTTAGTAGCAGCAGGAGTTGCAGATAAGTTAGAAATACAATTAGCCTATGCTATAGGAGTTGCAAAACCTGTATCAATAGAAATAGATACTTTTGGAACAGGAAAAGTTAGTGAAGAAACTTTAGTAGATATTGTAGAAAAAGTATTTGATTTAAGACCAGGAGCTATTATAAGAGACTTAGACTTAAGAAGACCTATATATAAGCAAACAGCAGCATATGGACATTTTGGAAGAACAGATGTAAATCTTCCTTGGGAACAATTAAACAAAGTTGATGAAATAAAAAAATTATTATAAAAATTAAGTATAGAAAGTCATTGAGTAAAATCAATGGCTTTTTTCTATAAAAAATTATATACAAAGGTATACAACTCTATGTTATATTTATAATATAGATATAAAATAAAGTTTGGAGAGATTATATGGAAGTCTTAGAAGGCTTTATAGAAGATATAAAGTTTAAAAGTGAAGAAA
>ONGV01000141.1 GCA_900317445.1 uncultured Eubacteriales bacterium
GCTTGTGCTGTAATGGCACTTGAAAGAGTACCTTCTGATATAAGAAAAGAAGGTGGGGTTGCTAGAATGTCTGACCCTAAAATGATTAAGGAAATTCAAGAAGCTGTTTCAATTCCTGTAATGGCAAAGGTTAGAATAGGACATTTTGTTGAAGCTCAAATTTTACAAGCTTTAAATATTGATTTTATAGATGAAAGTGAAGTTTTAACTCCTGCTGATGATAAATATCATATTGCAAAGGATGAATTTAAAGTTCCTTTTGTATGTGGTGCAACAAATATAGGTGAAGCTTTAAGAAGAATTGGTGAAGGTGCTTCAATGATAAGAACTAAAGGTGAAGCTGGAACTGGTGATGTTGTTAATGCTGTAACTCATATGAGAACTATGAAGGACCAAATAAAAGAAATTCAAAAAGCTGATAAGGAAGAATTAATGACAATTGCTAAAAATTATGGTGCTCCATATGATTTAGTTAAATATGTATGGGAAAATGGTAAACTTCCTGTTGTAAACTTTGCAGCTGGTGGAATTGCTACTCCTGCTGATGCAGCTTTAATGATGCAACTTGGTTGTGATGGTGTTTTTGTTGGTTCTGGAATATTTAAATCTGATAATCCTGAAAAAAGAGCTCGTGCAATAGTTCTTGCAACAACTTATTATAATGACCCTGAAAAACTTGCTGAAGTTTCTGAAGACTTAGGTGGCGCTATGAGTGGTATAAACGCTAAAGAAGTTGCTACAAAATATGCTGAAAGAGGCTGGTAAAATGAAAAGAGTTGGAGTTTTATCCTTTCAAGGTGGAGTTTTAGAACATCTAAGTCAAATAGAAGCCCTTGGTCATGAAGCTATAGAAATAAAAAAAGAAGAAGATTTAAAAAATTTAGATGCAATAATTCTTCCTGGTGGAGAAAGTACTACTATGGGGAAGCTTTTAGATGTAACTGGTCTTAAAGAACCTTTAAAAGAAAAAATAAAGTCTGGAATTCCTACTTGGGGGACTTGTGCTGGAATGATACTTTTAGCAAAAGAAATAGAAAATGATTCTCGCAGACATTTATCTCTTATGGATATAAAAGTAAGAAGAAATGCCTTTGGAACTCAAATAGATAGCTTTAAGACAAAGGAAATTATAAAAGAAGTTTCCAAAAATCCTTTAGAACTTGTTTTTATAAGGGCTCCTTTTATAACTGAAGTAAAAGATAATGTTAAAGTCTTATGTAAAGTAAATAGTAATGTAGTTGCTGTAAGACAAGATAACATGATAGCAACTTCATTTCATCCAGAGCTTACTGATGACTTAACATTTTTAAAATATTTTTTAAACATATAACAATCCTTTTCCCTTATTTTAACTTTAAATTAAGAGAAAATCATAATAAACATATTACAATCTAAAAAAAGGAGCTTTTTTACATAAAAAACTCCTTTTTTAATTTATTTTCCTTTAGAAGTAAATAATAATATTAAACCTACAATTATTAATATTCCTGGAACTAAGTAAGTCATTTCTACAATACTAAAAATATCACCAAATAAAGTAAGTGAAAAACATCCTAATGAAATTATTCCAAGTAAAATCACTCCTACAAGAAGACCTTTCTTCTTAGTTGCCACATATAATTGAAATAAACCAATTGCAACTGCTAAAGGATATATAGGCCAAGTTTTCTCTACATACTTCCAGTTTGTAAATTGTTCAAATAAAAATAAAACTCCTACAATTGTTAATATTCCACCTGGCAAAAGTATTATTGGTGTCTTTTTAGTTATAAGATAACTTACTTCAAAACATAATCCTGGAAGCAATACACATAAAGGCCAAAAATTTTCTTTATTAAATATTTTAATTCCAAAAGCACTATTAACTATCCATAATAGTCCTATCATTAAAAATAATAATCCAAAAAAAATATTTTTATTTTTCATGTTGTCACTCCTTTTCTATTTTTATAACTTATATTATGTAACTTACTTTTATAATAAAAGTTTTAGATGCTTGTCTAATTCATTTTATCATAAGTAAATTTTTTTATAAAGCTAAGTAATTTTTAACCTTATCTTCATATAAAAGGTTAAAGGAGGTGATTTTATGGATACAAGTGAATTAGTTCAATTAATTACAAATATAGGGTTTCCAATGGCTGTAAGCGCCTATCTTTTAATAAGGCTTGAAAAGCAACTTCATTCCCTATCCTCTTCTATTAATAAACTAAATACTATAATATCTGTTAAATTAGGTGCCTTAATAGAAGATGAAAACTAAAGAAAAAAGTATCTTTGCTCCCCAGTATTTTTATTTAACCCTATATTTTTTAAATTAATATGTACTTTTGTTAAGCATAATTTTCTGTTTAATAAATACCAAATTTCCTATATAATATTATTTAGAAAATATTTTTGTTTAATGAAGTATATTATTTACTGGTTGGAGCATTCTTTGTTCTACCCACACTAAAAGTAAGTATCTAAATGTTATAATTTCTTACTTATAGTATATGCAAATTTCTTTGTAGGTAATGCAAGTGTATAAAAAATATTTCTTCATTAACATATATTTTATAAAATTTTAAGCTGTCTAACTAAAATTAGGCAGTTTTTTTGATAAATAGAGAGGTTTTTTATGCAAATTGATAGATTATTTCAAATAGTATACATTTTATTAAATAAAAAGGTTGTAACAGCTAAATATCTTTCAGAAAAATTTGAAGTTTCTCAAAGAACAATTTATAGAGACATTGATACTCTTTGTGAAGCTGGGATTCCTATATATACTACCAAAGGAAAAGGAGGAGGAATATCTTTAGTTGAAGATTTCATTCTTAATAAAGCTTTGTTATCAGAAGAGGAACAGAACAATATTTTAGCAAGCCTTCATGGATTAAAGTCTATAAATTATCCAAATGCTGATTATACATTGAAAAGATTAACAAATCTTTTTCATAGAGAAAATATTGAATGGATTGATGTAGATTTTTCAAGCTGGGGAAATGATAAAACTCAATATGATAAATTCCAAATTTTAAAATCATCAATTTTTAATTGTAATATTATACAGTTTGATTATTTTAACTCTCATGGTAAAAAATCTAATAGAATTGCTGAACCAATAAAGCTTATATTTAAAGGACAAGCATGGTATCTTTCTGCTTTTTGCAGATTAAAAAATGATTTTAGAATATTTAAAATAAGTAGAATGAAAAATATTATTACACTTAAAGAAACTTTTGAAAGAAAAGAATATAAATTTTCCATTTCATCTAATGATAATACACTTAAAATGATAAATATAAAATTAAAAATTCATTCTTCTATGGCTTATAGGGTTTATGATGAATTTTCAGAAGAAAATATTAAAGTTCTTTCAAATGGAAACTTTATAATTGACTCTACTTTTCCTTATAATCAATGGATTTATAGTTATATTCTTTCTTATGGTGATAAATTAGAAGTTATTGAACCTGAAAATATTAAAAATGAAGTAAAAGAAAGATTAAATAAATTGATAAAAATTTATTCTTAATATGACATACTTATGTCATATTAGCTATACTATACTTCTTATATAAAGTCTAAAGACTAATTTGATGGTGTATGTAATTTTTACACTATCACTAAATTTAAGGAGTGATTTTTATGAATTATGAAATTGTAAATCTTGAAGAAAAAATTATTACAGGAATCTCTGTAAGAACAAGCAACAAAGATAAAGACATGAGTGCTAAAATAGGAGCATTATGGGGAAAATTCTTTGGTGAAGGAATATATGCATCTATTGAAAATAAAGTTAATGATAAATCTATTGGATTATACACAAATTATGAAGGAGACTTTAATAATGACTATGATGTTGTAGTTTGTACTGAGGTAAGCAAGGAAAATCCTAACTTTGAAAATAGAATTATTCCAGCTGGTAAATATGCAAAATTTATTGTTAAAGGAGATAGTAAAAAAGATGTAGCTGAATTCTGGGGAAAACTTTGGAATATGGATTTACCTAGAAAATATAGTTGTGACTTTGAAGAATATCAACCAGGTGGCACTTTAGAAAACTGCGAAATTCACATTTATATATCATTAATATAAAAATTAATATTCAAATAGCTTCTTATTTTATTTATAATAATTTTATAAACTTATTTTAGGTTAAACTATATTCCTATTTTAAAAGAATATAATTATAAAATTCCTACAATTAATATGGATGAAATTAAGGAAATAATAGATGATACTTTAGTGTATTTTCCTCTTCTTAAAAAAGAAGAAGACTTTAAAAATATTATATTTAAAATAATAGAAAATAACTATAAAGAACTTCTTTCATTAAATAAACTTTCTAAATAAAATATAAGTATTTTATTAAATGGTATAGAAGTCTGTGTAATTTTAAGATATAACATACACAGGCTTTTATACTATTTTTATTATATTGAATTTTTTCAAAATTTTCTGTAAAATATAATTGTAAAAAACAAAAATTTATATGGAGGTTGTATTATATGAATTATTATGAAAAACTACCCTGTGGTGGTTTATTAACTGTTACTGATGATAATTGGTATATAGAATATAATTTTTTACCACTAGAATTAAAATCTGAAATGATTACTTTTAGAATTGATAGCAGTGAAGTAGATGACCACTTAACTGCACTTAAGAATAATCTTGAAATTTTTAAATCCTATGCTGATTCTTCTGATGAAGGGGTATATGGCATCCCTGGGGCCATGAATATGACTATTAATCTTCATGGCCACTCAAAGGGTGTATGTATTTTAGGATATTATCGTCCTGTTCGTAATGATGAAGAGTATGATATCATAAAAAAATCTTTTGAATATGCTAAAAAGGAAGCAAATTCTATACTACATCACAATACCACAAATAATAAATCCTGCTAAGCTTATTATGGTAGCTATTGCTGCATAAGGAAATTGGCTTAATGCATGGTCCATATTATTTATTCCACAAGAAGTTGAAGTTAATACTGTTGCATCTGAATAAAAACATGCATGGCTTCCTAATGTTCCTCCAGAAAGTATTGCTGCCATTACTAAAATTGGATTTGCCCCAAGAGAAAATCCAAGTGGAACTATTATTGGCACGCATACTGCTGGAATTCCCCAGTTGCTTCCTGTAACAAATGTTAAAATTGCAACTACCATAAAGGCTACTGCTGGAAATAAGTTTCCATTTAGATATGGAGTAACTGTTTCTATCACATAAGCTGGAAGACCAATATCATTTGCTGCAATCTGCATTATAAAAGCTGCAAATACTATTGCAATTGTTGGTATCATATCACAAAAACCTTGCATATATAAATCACAAAATTCATTAAAGGTCATTTTCTTTCTTGGAATATATAAGAAAAGACAGATTATTATAGAAGCAACTACTGCTATAAATAAATCTCCTCCTAAAAGTGTAATTGCAATTAAAGCACCAATTGGAATTAAAAAGTCTTTTAATTCTCCTTTTCCATCTGAATAATCCTCTACTAATACTGCATTAAATTTTTCACTTCCTGGTGCATAAACTTGCCCTGTTTCCTCTACTCTTTTATATGCAGCTTTCATTTTTCCTAACTTTGGAACAATTCCTAATATGAAAAGTGGAACTATAATAACTGAGGCCCAAGCATAAAAAGTAAATGGAATAACTTTTAAATATGTAGCAATATCTCCTCCAAATCCAAGAGCCTGAATTCCCTCCTGCTTATAAAATACACTGGCATAGAATACTGCCCAAGTTGAAAATGGTAGTAACACACAAACTGGTGCTCCTGTTGAGTCTATTATGTATGCTAAGGATTCTCTTGGTACCTTCTTTTTATCTGAAATATTTTTCATACATGCCCCTAAAGTCATTATATTTAAATATTCATCAATAAAAATAACTATTCCTAAAATCCAAGTCATAAATAGTGATTTTTTTTGAGTTTTGCAAAGTTTTTCAAGCTTTCCCGAAAAACCTAAGGTTCCTTTAGACTTTCTTATAAGTGCTATTAAGCTTCCAAAAAGCCCACATACAATTAAAACCCATTGATTATCAGCATCTCCTGCTGCTTTAAAGAAAGCTTCTGCCCACTTTGACGGAAAATCTAGCCCATACATAATAATGTAGGTAGAGACAGTTCCTAAAAGCAGAGCCTCTAAGGTTTTCTTTGTTACAAGTGCAAAGATAATAACAATTAATGCTGGTAAAATGCTTAATATTCCATAATGGTCCATAGCTTATACCTCCCTTTATTATATTTTCTCTTATTTGTTGTAATTATGTATAAAAGAATATTTTTATCACACAAATAATCTACTTGAATTATTATAAAACCAAATTAATATTATTTCTACTTATTTTTAATTTGTTTTTTTGTACATTATGGACAATAATTTTTATTCATTATGGAAGTTGTTTTAATATGATGTTTTGTGTTATTATTCCAGTATAAATTAAGACTGTAAGACAATGGTGTCACAAAAATCTATGATTCTATTGTCTTGCAGTTTTTTATTTTATAATTATATACGATATGTAAAAATATTTATTTTTCATATTTAAGGAGGATTTTATTATGTTAAGAACCGATTTACCAAAAATAATAACTGAAACTGTACCAGGCCCAAAAGCAAAGGAAATAATAAAAAGACGTGAAAATGCTGTTCCTAATGCTATAAAATGTGTATATCCTGTTGTTATAGACCATGCAGAAGGAGCTATGATTGAAGATGTTGATGGAAATAAATTTTTAGACTGGATAGGAGGAGTTGGAGTATTAAATGTTGGTTTCTCTCATCCTGAAATAATTGAAGTAGTTAAAGCTCAATCTGAAAAGTATTTTCATGGAATGTTTAATATAGTTACTCATGAAGGTTATGTAGCTTTAGCTGAAAAATTAAGTTCTTTAGCACCTGTTAAAGGTGATAAAAAGAAAGCCTTCTTTGCAAACTCTGGAGCAGAAGCTGATGAAAATGCAATAAAGGTAGCAAAAGCTTTTACTAAAAGACAAAACATTATTTGTTTCTCTGGTGCATTTCATGGAAGAACAAGTCTTACAATGGCATTAACTTCTAAGAAAGCTTATGCAAAGGGCCTTGGACCTTTCCCTGGTGGAATTTTCAGAGCTGAATATCCTTATCTTTACAGAAGACCTGAAGGATTAACAGAAGAACAAGCTTTTAAATATTATATAGATTCAATATATAAAGTATTTGAAGAATGTGCTCCTGCTGATGAAATAGCTGCATTTATAGTTGAACCATTACAAGGTGAAGGTGGATTTATTCCAGCTCCTGTAGAATGGGTAAAAGCTCTTCGTAAAATTTGTGATGAATATGGAATAATGTTAATTGCAGATGAAGTTCAAAGTGGTTTCTGTAGAACTGGAAGAATGTTTGCTTCTGAATATTGGAAAGAAGCTGATGTAGAACCTGATATTTTAGCTACTGCAAAATCAATAGCAGCTGGTCTTCCTTTAAGTGCTATTGTAGCTAGAGAGGAAATTATGGATTCTGTTGTAGGTGGTACAATAGGTGGTACTTATTGTGGAAATCCTTTAGCTTGTGCTTCTGCTCTTAAAACAATAGAAATAATGGAAAGAGACAATTTAGCTAATCGTTCTTTAGAAATAGGAGAAAAAGTTCAAAAAACATATAAAGAATGGATGGAAAAATATGAAGTTGTTGGAGATGTAAGAGGACTTGGAGGAATGATTGGTATAGAATTTGTTACTGACAAAGCTTCAAAAACTCCTAATGCTAAATTAGTAAGTGATATAATTCAAGAAGCTGTTTTAAATGGACTTATGCTTGAAAACTGTGGTGTTTATGGAAATGTTATAAGATTCTTAGCTCCACTTGTTATAACAGATGAACAACTAGAAGCAGGTCTTCAAATCTTTGAAAATGCAATAAAAAAATGTATTACTAAATAGTATAACAACCATTTTAATTTATTAAATATTTATTATTAAAATCTTAGTATCCTTATTTTATGAAGGCAAAACTTGGAGCCTGTCGACTGGAGCAGCCGAATAACATAAGGATACTAAGATTTTTTTATTAAGCTTAATTATATGATTTTTATTCCATTTGGTCTTTAATGTCACTAACTATTCTTTCTGCTGCTTCTTTTGGTGTTGCTTTTCCTTGAAGAACTGATTTAATTCCATTGTTAGTTGGATCCCATATATATGAGATTTCTTTTACATTTGGTGTTGGAGTTGCAAATTCTGCTTGTTTAACAAAGCCAGCCATTAATTCGTTATTTTTAAAACTTTCGCTTTCTATAATGCTTTTATTAACAGGAAGTCTGCTTCCTTTTTCTAATAATATATTGGAAACCTCTTCATTTGACATTAAATATTTAAGTAATGCCCAAGCTGTTTTCTTTTCTTTTTCTCCTGATTGTGAATTTACAAAGGCTGTTTGTACCCCTAAAAATGGTTTTGGATTTTCTCCATTTATTGTTGGAATAGGTGCTATTTTAAAGTTTACTCCAGCTTCATTCATTGCTGAAACATCCCAAGCACCTGATATATAAAATGCAGTATTGCCATTTTTAAAGTCTTCTCTTGCTTTATCTGTACTTATATCAGCACTCATTAAACCCTTATCAACTAGGCTTTTCATAAATTCAAGCCCTTTAATAGTACCTTCATTTCCTAAACCTATATCTGATGTATCAAATCCATTACCATTATCTTTAAATATGTATCCACCTTGAGCTGATAACATAGGATAAGAATAGTAAGTTTGTGTTATATCATATTCAAATCCTAAACCTTCATCTTTAGCTAATTTTACTAACTCTTCCATAGTTTCTGGAACTTCTGGACATTTATCAGTATTATAAAATAATGCTATACATTCTTGAGCTATTGGAACTGCATAATATTTTCCATCCCACTTTCCAGCTGATAAACAAGATTCTGTAAGCTTAGATTCATCAATTATTCCATCTGGAACTTCCTCTAAATAACCAGCCTTTTGACCTGTTCCTAAGTTATCTGCTGATATGCCAAAATATAGAACTGGTCCTGAAGTACTTTTAGCTGCATTTATATAACCTTGTAAATCATCTTGGTCATTACTAAAAGAAATTTTTACTCCATTATCTTCTCCCCATTTTTTAATAATTGGGTCTAAAGCATTATGCTCATCTGCAGTTAAGTGGTCCCATACTATTAAATTTTTAGCATATTCTCCATCTGCTGATGAATCTTTCTCTCCTCCACATCCTACAAATGCTGAAGTCATCATCATTGTAGCTATTGTTGTTGCTAATATCTTTATACCTTTACTCATAATTAAATTCCTCCTCATATTTTCAATCTTTTTTATATTTTTATCTTACACTTTTATTACTATATTCTTCTTGTTCCATCTGATATATCTACTACATAAAATTCTGGCTTATATCCAATTATTTTTTCATATTCTTTTTCAATATTTTCAGTAAAGCTTTCTATATTTTCCTCTTTTACTATACTTACTGTACATCCTCCAAAGCCAGCACCTGTCATACGTGAACCTATTACTCCTTCTTCCTTCCATGCTAAGCTTACTAAAGTATCTAATTCTTTTCCTGTAACTTCATAATCATCTCTTAATGAAATATGAGATTCATTCATAAGCTTTCCAAAAGTAACTAAATCCTTATTTTTTAATGCTTCTACTGCTTTTAATGTTCTTTGATTTTCATATACAGCATGTTTTGCTCTTCTTCTTTTAACTTCATCTTTAATAAGATGTTTTACTTCTTCAAATTTTTCTTCTGAAAGTTCTCCTAAACTGCTTACATTTACCTCTTCTTGTATTGATTTTAAAGCTAATTCACATTCACTTCTTCTTTCATTATATTTTGAATCTGCTAAACCACGTTTTTTATTTGTATTTCCTATTACTATTTTATATCCATCCATTTCTAACTTACTGTATTCATATTTTAATGTATTACAATCTAATAATATTGCACAATTTTTCTTTCCCATTCCTATTGAAAATTGGTCCATTATACCACAATTAACACCTATAAATTTATTTTCAGCTTCTTGACACATTTTAACTATACTTATCATATCAATGTTAAATTCAAAATAATCATTTAATATTGTTCCCATTAAAACTTCAATTGAAGCTGATGAAGATAATCCTGAACCATTTGGAATATTTCCAAAGAATAATATTTCAAATCCATTTGTTGTTTTATAACCATGTTCTTGAAGAACTTTAGTTACTCCTTTTGGATAATTTGCCCAATCATCTTTTTTATCATATGCTATGTTGTTTATATCAAATTCAATTATTCCAAGCTTTTCAAAATTTAATGAAATAACTCTTACTAAAGAATCCTCTCTTTTTGAAACAACTGCATAAGTTCCTATTGTAAGTGCACATGGAAACACATGTCCGTTGCATAAAACTTATAAAAAGTTATAAATATATAAATTTTATTTTGTTTCCTTCTTCATAAAGCTCTATTTTGAAATAGTAAA
>ONGV01000044.1 GCA_900317445.1 uncultured Eubacteriales bacterium
AACAATAATCCTTTAGGAATACTAAAGATAAGTAGTTTATTAGGAAAGTTTGCAATACCTAGTATTATAGCAATGCTTGTGGGAGCATTATATAATATTGTAGATCAGTTTTTCATAGGAAGAAGTGTTGGAGAGCTTGGAAATGCAGCAACTAATATAACATTTCCATTAAGTACATCTTGTATTGCCATAGCACTTCTTTTTGGAATTGGTGCAGCTTCTGCATTTAACTTGACATTAGGAGAAGGAAATAGAGAGAAAGCACTTTATTACATAGGTAACTCAGCAACATTATTATTAGGTCTTGGAACAATTTTATGTATAATATCACAAATATTTTTAACACCAATGTTAAAGTTTTTTGGTTCACCAGATAATGTATTAGAATATGCAAAAATATATACAAGAATTACTGCTATAGGCTTTCCATTTTTAATATTTTCTACTGGTGGAGGGCATTTGATAAGAGCAGATGGAAGTCCTAATTATACAATGATTTGTAACTTATCAGGAGCTATTATAAATACTATTTTAGACCCTATATTTATATTTAAATTTAATATGGGAATGGCAGGAGCAGGTCTTGCAACTATAATTGGTCAAATTTTTTCTGCATTTTTGACTTTTAAATATTTAAATAATTATAGAACTGGTAAAATTCAAAAATGTCATCTTATTCCAAGATGGAAGTATAGTAAAAAAATTATATCTCTTGGAGCAGCACCTTGTTTTAATCAGTTAGCCATGATGATTGTACAAATTGTAATGAATAAATCATTAACTTATTATGGTTTACGTTCTATTTATGGGGAATCAATTCCTTTAGCATGTGTAGGTATTATAACAAAGGTAAATATGATTTATATGTCAGTAGTTATTGGATTATCTCAAGGGCTTCAACCTATAGTAAGTTTTAATTATGGAGCTAAAAAGTATGATAGAGTTAAAAAAGCTTATTCATTAGCAATGAAATATGCATTAATTATTTCTATAATTTCCTTTTTAGCATTTCAGTTAATACCAAAAGAAATAATTTCTTTATTTGGTTCAGGTTCAGATATGTATTATAAATTTGCAGTTGAGTATTTTAGAATATTTTTATTCTTTACCTTTGTAAATTGTATGCAACCAATATCATCTAACTTCTTTACAGCAATAGGAAAGCCTAAGAAGGGAATATTTTTATCATTAACAAGACAGATATTATTTTTACTTCCATTAATTTTAATACTTCCATTATTTATGGGTATTGATGGAATCATGTATTCAGGACCAATAGCTGATTTTATTGCTGCAGCAGTATCATTGGGAATGGTGTATATTGAGTTTAGAAATATTAATAAGCTTCAAAATGAAATGCTTAGAAAATCTTTTATTTAGGGGGATGATTAAAATGGAGGGTAATATTCAAATTTTAATAGTAGAAGATGATGAGGATATCAATAAATTACTTTACAATATATTATCTAAAAAGGGTTATAAAGTGAGAAGTGCATTTTCAGGTTCTGAAGCCATTATGTGTTTAGAGCAGTTTAATTATGACCTTGTACTTTTAGATTTAATGCTACCAGGTTTTTCTGGAGAAGATATTATTAATGAAATAAGAAAAAATAAAACTATGCCTATAATAGTAATTTCAGCAAAATCATCTCAAGAAGATAAAATAAATGTATTAAAAATTGGCGCAGATGATTTTATAAGTAAACCCTTTGATATTAATGAAGTATTAGCAAGAGTAGAGTCACAACTTAGAAGATATATGAAATTTAGCAAGTTAGAAAGTAAGAAGGATACTAAAATAAAATATAAGAATTTAGTATTAGATACAGAAAGTAAAAAAGTTTTAGTAAATAACAAAGATGTATCATTAACTGTGAGGGAATTAACTATCTTGGAGCTACTTTTATCTAATCCAAATAAAGTTTTTACAAGAGCTAATCTTTTTGAATCTGTATGGCATGATGAATTTTTAGGAGACGACAATACAGTAAATGTTCATATAAGCAATTTAAGAGCAAAGCTATCAAAAGCTGATAAAAATACTGAGTACATAAAAACAGTTTGGGGTATTGGATTTAAATTAAGTGATATTTAAAATTAATACTTTCTTAACATTTTCTTTAGTATATCTTATAGGTATGTTTTTATAATGAAAGCATAGTTAAAGAAAAGGGGAGGAAATATTAATGGAAGATATAGTATTAAAAACTCATAATATCACGAAAAAATATGGCAATCAGCTATCAAATGATAAAATAACTATGACCATTAAAAAGGGAGAAATTTATGGACTTATAGGAAAAAATGGGGCAGGAAAAACCACATTATTTCGTATAATTACAGGATTAATCCATAAAACTAGTGGGGATTTAGAGTTATTTGGAAAATCAGGTGAAAAAGAGCTAAACATGGCAAGAACTATGATAGGAAGCTTAATTGAAAGTCCAGCTTTTTATGGAAGTATGACAGCAAAGGAAAATCTTGAAGTTTCAAGACTTATTAGAAATATAGCTGGAAAAGAGTGTATAGATGAAGTTTTAGAATTGGTTGGATTAGCTGACACAGGCAAGAAAAAGGTAAAGAATTTTTCTTTAGGAATGAGACAAAGGCTAGGTATTGCAAATGCACTATTAGGAAATCCAAAACTTCTTATATTAGATGAGCCTATAAATGGTTTAGACCCAATGGGAATAGTTGAGATAAGAGAACTTTTAAAGAAGGTTAATAAAGAAAAGGATGTAACAATATTAATATCAAGTCATATTTTAGGAGAGCTTTCAGAGCTTGCAACAAATTATGGCATAATAAATAATGGAAAATTAGTAGAAGAGATTTCAGTAGATGAGTTAAATAAAAAATGCAAGAAATATATAGAACTTATTGTAGATGATGTAGCAAGAGCTTCAACCATTTTAGAAAAGGAATTATCAATTACTGATTATGAAGTATTAGAAAATAACAGAATAGAAATTTTTAGTAATTTAGATTCTTCAGGAATTATAAATTCTACTTTATCTAAAAAAGGAGTAGTAGTAGAGAAAATAAGTCTTAAAGGAAAAAGTCTTGAAGAATACTTCATGAATAAGGTTGGAGGTAACTAACAGTTACAAATAAATTATAAAAAGTTATAAATTGGTGTTGACTTTTATAATTTAGAAAATTGTTGACAGCCTCC
>ONGV01000158.1 GCA_900317445.1 uncultured Eubacteriales bacterium
TCAGGAAACCATACAGCTGTTGTAACATAAGCTCTAAGCCTTTCATTTTTAATCCTATTAATAATAATAAACTTACTTTTATCTACTTCATTTTGAGGATTTGAAATTTCTATCTTATCATTATATCTATTTATGCTATACCATTTTCCATTAGCTGAGCTTACTTTTCCACCTTTTACTTCTATGATTAATATTCCATAATCTTTATTAATTAATATAAAATCACACTCTCCTTCTGATTGACTTACCATACCATTTGAAATCCATTTCACAGAATGAAATACAGTCCATGTAGAATCTAATTTTTCTTTAAGCTCATTAAAAACAAATATTTCTGCTTCACTTAAGGTTTCCTCTAAATTTATTGTTTCTGGATACATTATAGCCATAATAGCACCTACCTTTTACATTTTAATATTTTTTTCATCAATATATACCTTACAAAAATCAACTCTTATATTAATATTAACATACAATATTAGAGTTTTGTAGATAAAAAGTCATTTAAGATAATAATTCTTGCTTTATTTATTAAATTAAAGTATAATCTTTTCGAAAATATAGACAGTTCGGGAACCTCCTGTCTTTAAACAAAACTAGGTATAACTAACCTTTCGGTTCCTAATATAATTTTTATTAGGAGGTTTTTTAATGAAAAACAATTTAACAAAAAGAATCACAAGAACTGCAATAATCGCAGCTATATATGCTGCATGTACCTTTGCCATTGCACCTTTTGCATATGGAAATATTCAATTTAGAATTTCAGAGGTTTTAGTTCTTCTTGCACTATTTGACCCACTATATATAAGTGGATTAACTTTAGGTTGCCTTATTGCAAATATGTTAGGACCAAATGGTCTTATGGACATTATATTTGGTACCCTTGCCACTTTTTTAAGTGTTTGTGCAATTTATTTCACTGGAAAAATAATTAAAAACTATAAATTAAAAATAATTTTATCTTCTATTTTTCCTACCATATTTAATGGACTAATAATTGGATGGATGTTAAATAAATTATATGGACTTCCTTTACTTTTATCTATAGGTGAAGTTTCATTAGGAGAATTTGTTGTAGTTACAATTATAGGTGTGCCTTTATTTTTATTTGCTGGAAAACGCTTTGAAAATACTACAAAATATTAAGTTCTACTATACTTTTCAGAATTTAATTTCACCCTTAATTAACATCACTATTATAATTATTACATACTAAAAGAAAACTAAATTTAAATTCCATTTTATTTTTTTGTATATGTTTAAAAAAGTTTAAATTATATTTTAATTTTTTATATATACTTAAAAAGTTTAAAATGGAATTTAAACTTATTGACGTTATGTCTTTTTTTTTATACAATAATATTATTAATGGAGGTGATTTTATTGATTGAACGTAAAGAATACTTAAATACTCTTATTGATTTTAAGGATAAGCATATTATTAAGGTTCTAACTGGAATAAGAAGATGTGGAAAATCTACATTATTTATTTTATTTCAAAATTATCTTCTTAATAATGGAGTAAATAAAGAGCAAATAATCTCAATTAATTTTGAGGATATTGATTATGAAGAACTTCTAGATTATAAAGCCCTTTATAAGTATATAAAAGAAAGACTTATTCCTAACAAAATGAATTATATTTTTCTTGATGAAATTCAAAATGTACCAAATTACCAAAAAGCTGTTGATAGTCTTTTTATAAAAAATAATGTTGATTTATACTTAACTGGCTCAAATGCTTATCTTCTATCTGGCGAAATTGCTACATTATTATCTGGAAGATATATTGAAATCCAAATGCTTCCTTTATCTTTTAAAGAATATGTATCTTATTTTAATGATAAAACAGATTTATCTCGTAAATATACAGATTACTTAATTAATAGTTCTTTCCCTTATACATTAGAACTTAATGGATCAAAAAAGAACATAAGAGAGTATTTAGGTGGAATATATAGTACTGTAGTTCTTAAAGATATAATAGCTAGAAAAAATATTAATGATGTATTTATGCTTGAAAGTATTATAAGATTTATGTTTGATAACATAGGAAACTTATGCTCAATAAAAAAGATTGCAGACACAATGACCTCTGATGGAAGAAAGATAACTTCTCCAACAGTAGAAAACTATCTTTCTGCATTGGTAGATAGCTATATTCTTTATAAAGTTAGACGCTATGATATAAAAGGTAAACAATATTTAAAAACTGGTGAGAAATATTATGTTGTAGATATAGGATTAAGATACTATTTATTAGGTACAAAAAAAGTTGATATGGGACACATACTAGAAAATATTATTTATTTAGAGTTATTGAGACGTGGATATGAAATATATATTGGAAAAGTAGGTTCAACTGAAGTTGATTTTATAGTTATTAATGATGAAGGAATAGAATATTATCAAGTTGCTTTAACTGTTCATGATGAAAAAACCTTAGAAAGAGAATTATATCCTTTAAATAGCATTTCAGACCACAACCCAAAATACTTACTTACCCTAGATGATGACCCTCCAACTTCTCATAATGGAATAAAACAACTTAATGCAATAGATTGGCTACTAAAATAAAAGTAAGTACAAA
>ONGV01000327.1 GCA_900317445.1 uncultured Eubacteriales bacterium
CCCAGAAATAAATCATGGTATACCAGATATTATAAATTCTTTTGATATGGCAGTTTTAACAGAGGATAGTATAGCTCACTTAGGAAAGCTAAAAACACCTTTAAGAGTTGTAGACCAATGGATGTATCATTCAAGATTATATAGGGCAGCTTATTATGTAGCAGAAAGTGATAATTTAGAGCTTATCCAACTTAATTCCTTTGGATGTGGACTAGATGCAGTTACTACTGACCAAGTAGCAGAAATAATGGCATCAAGAGGTAAAATATATACTTGCTTAAAAATAGATGAAGGAAATAACTTAGGTGCAGCAAAAATAAGAATAAGGTCATTAAAAGCTGCTATAGATGAAAGAGAAAGAAATGGATATGTTCCTAAGGGAGAAAATATAGAATATAAAAATGCTACCTTTACAAAGGAAATGAGAAAGAGACATAAAATATTAGCTCCTCAAATGTCACCAATACATTTTGAAATTATAGAAGAGGCAGTAAAATCTTGTGGATATGACATGGAGGTTCTTCCATCTATAGATATGGAGGCTGTTGAAGAGGGATTAAAGTATGTAAATAATGATGCTTGTTATCCATCAATAATAGTTGTAGGACAAATTATACATGGATTAAAATCAGGAAAATATGATTTAGATAATACCTCAGTTATAATAACTCAAACAGGAGGAGGATGTAGAGCTACAAACTATGTTGCATTTTTAAAGAAAGCCTTTAAAGAAGCAGGACTTTCAAAAATTCCAATAATATCTTTAAATGCAGTAGGTCTTGAAAAACAACCAGGCTTTAAATTAAGTGTAGGATTAATAAAGAAAGCACTTATGGCTCTTGTTTATGGAGATTTATTTATGAGAGTTTTATATGCAACAAGACCTTATGAAAAGGTAGAAGGTTCAGCTGATGCATTATATGAAAAATGGAACAAAAAAGCTAAAGAAAACTCTAGAAATGGAAAGCTTAAAGAGTTTAAAAAGAATATAAAAGGAATAATAAAAGAATTTGATGAATTAGAAAGAAAAGATATTGTAAAGCCAAAGGTTGGTTTAGTTGGAGAAATATTAGTTAAATTCCACCCAACAGCAAATAATGATGTTGTAAAAATTATTGAAAGAGAAGGTGGAGAGGCTGTTATGCCAGATTTAATGGACTTTTTCTTCTATTCATGTTATGATGCAGAATTTAAATATAGATATTTAGGTGAAGCTAGTAAAAAGAACAGAAATATAAATATGTTTGCAATAAGTCTTATGGAGATGTTTAGAAAAACAATGAAGGCAGAACTTGAAAAGTCAAAACACTTCCATGCACCAAAACATATTAAAGAATTAGCAAAAATGGCAGAACCAATACTTTCAATAGGAAACCAATGTGGAGAAGGATGGTTCTTAACAGCAGAAATGGTTGAACTTATAGAAAGTGGAACAGACAATATAATATGTATGCAACCATTTGCCTGTCTTCCAAACCATGTAACAGGAAAAGGTATGATGAAGCCATTAAAAGAAAAATATCCTAAAGCAAATATAGTAGCAGTAGACTACGACCCAGGAGCTTCAGAAGTAAACCAATTAAACAGAATAAAGCTAATGCTATCAGTAGCATTTAAAAAGCTAAATGATGAAGAAAAAATTATAGAACTTCCAAAGCCAAAAGAAGCAGTACAACCTAAAAACCAAAGTGTTACAAACTAAATAAAATAAAAAGAAGTTTATCATAGCTTTAATTAGCCTGTGATAAACTTCTTTTTATTTTTTATAAATAGTATAATGAATTTTATTGAAAATAATGAAATATATAGAATGATAGTGTATACTATTGTATAAGTAGAATAATATTAACTTAACAAAATCTTTTTTCAAATAGGGGGTATTTAAAATGAAAAATTTTAAAAGATTATTGTCTTACTTAATGACAATAATAATTGGAGTAGTTCTGTTTTCAGGTATAAAGGTTACTAATGCTTTAGCTTATGAAGTTTTTAAGTTTGAAACTGATAAGGGTTACTTAAATTATGTTGTAGATAATGATGAAATAACTATTACAGATTATTTTGGAGAAGATACGGAATTAGAAATTCCAAGTGAGATTAATGGAAAAAGTGTAACTAAAATAGGAAAAGAAGCATTTTATCGTTGTACTAAATTTACAAAGATAAGTATTCCTAATTCTATAATTACCATAGAAGATAAAGCTTTTATGTTTTGTATGAGATTAAAAGATATGGAGATACCTGATTCAGTACAAAGCATAGGCAGTGAGGCTTTTGCAGTTTGCATAAATTTAACAAGTATAAAAATTCCTAATTCAATAGTTAGAATAGAAAATTCTACATTTAGTTCATGTATGGCTTTAACAGAAGTAGATATACCAAGTTCAGTAACAAGTGTAGGGGATTATGCTTTTATGCAATGTGAAAATTTAACTAATATAACTATACCAAATTCAGTAATAAGTATAGGTGAATATGCTTTTAGTAGTTGCAAAAATTTAAAAGATGTAAATATACCAAACTCAGTAACTCAAATAGGAGAATTTGCGTTTGCGTGGTGTACTAGTTTAACTGATATAACTATACCAAATTCAGTATTAAATATAGGAGAAAGTGCATTTTATTATTGTACAAATTTAGTGAATGTAGACATATCAAGTTCTGTAGAAAAAATAGGAGAAAATGCATTTTTTTATTGTTTAAATTTAAAAAATATAAGTGTATCTGAAAATAACAAAGCTTATTCTGATGAAGATGGAGTATTGTTTAACAAGGATAAAAGTAAATTGTTAAGTTATCCTTCAGAAAAAACAGAAAAATCATATAAGGTACCAAATTCAGTAAAAACTATAGCTTCTTGTGCATTTAGTTTTTGTAGTGAATTAAATAGTGTGGATATACCATCTTCTGTAACAACTATAGAAAGTGCTGCATTTGCTAGAGATGCTGCTTTAATAAAGATAAATGTAGATAAAAATAATATAAATTATATTGATGAAGATGGAATATTATTTAGTAAAGATAAGAGCACATTAATACAATATCCTTCAGGAAAAACAGAAGAATCATATAAAGTACCAAGTTCAGTAAAAATTTTAGCTCCTTATTCATTTAATTGTTGTAGCATGTTAAATAGTGTAGAAATATTAAATTCAATCACAGCCATAGAAGAAGGTGCATTTGCAGCATGTAATAATTTAAAAGAGATAACATTACCAAATTCAATAACAAGTATAAAAGAATTTACATTTGAAGGATGTAGTGAATTAACAAGTATAACAATACCAAATTCAGTAACAAGTATAGAGGAATATGCTTTTTTTAATTGTGATAAATTAACTATTAATGGATATGAAGATTCTTATGCAGAAACTTATGCAAAAGAAAACTCAATTCCATTTAAAGAAATTGAAGTTAAAGAAATTCAAGAACCTGAAATAATTACAGCTATAAATAATTTTACAGCAGATAAAAAATCACCACAAATAAGTGGTACATTAATAAAGCTTTCAGTAGAGGCAACAGGAAGTGGTACATTACAGTATAAATTTATAATAAAAGATAATAAAACAGGAAACTGGGCAAAATTAAGGGATTATGGAACAGATAACACCTATGTTTGGAAAACAAAAGCTACAGGAGATAAAACCTTATATGTAGATGTGAAGGATGAAAAGGGACAAGTTATAAGAAAGTCTTTAAGCTATACAGTAAAAGAGAAAGTATCTGCACCAGTAATAAAGAGTTTTGTATCAGATAAAAAGTCACCACAAATAAGTGGAGCATCAATAAAGCTTTCAGTAGAGGCAACAGGAAGTGGCACATTACAATATAAATTTATAATAAAAGATAATAAAACAGGAAATTGGGCAAAATTAAGAGATTATGGAACAAATAACACCTATGTTTGGAAAACAAAAGCTACAGGAGACAAAACCTTATATGTAGATGTAAAAGATGAATTTGGACAAGTTACGAGAAAGTCTTTAAGTTATACAGTAAAAGAAGCTAGCTATAATATTAACACAAATGAATTTAATAAAGTTGTTTCTGCTGAAATGTATAGATTGGTAAATGAACATAGAAATAATAATGGATTAAAGTCATTATCAGTTGATAGTGTTATGGAAGAATGTGCTTATGGAAAGTCAAAACATATGTCAGACAATAATTATTTTGCTCATAGTTATGAAGGTAAATATTGGTGGGATATGTATCCAGAAAAATATGAAAATGCATGTGCTATTGGAGAAAATATAATAAAAATTTATATAAATCCTAATAAAATGTATACAAAGGAAGAATGTAAGACAATAGCTAACAAATTATTTGAAGGATGGAAAAACTCACCTGGACATAATGCTAATATGCTTAGTGAAGATTTTGAGGCAATAGGTTTTGGTATATATGTAAACTCTTCAGGATATTTATATGGAACTCAAGAATTTATAAAAAGATGGTAGAGTTATTTAGAAGAACTTATAAAAAAATTAATTTAATTATAACTGTTGAGGTTTAAATCCAAAAATGTTAAAATTTATATAGGCTAGAATACAGATTTTATTTGGATTAAGGAGAGGTGTTTAATAATGAGTAGAAAATCAAGAAAAACAAGTAATGTAGCTAGAAGAAAATCTCAACCAAGAAAAGAATCAATAAAGGCTGAAGATATAAAAAAGGAAGTAGCAGTAACTACTAATAGTGATTTAGAAACTGAAAAAGTTAAAGAGGTTACTACTTTAGAAGAAACTGTTAAAGTAAAAGAAGCAAATAGTGATAATAATGTTAAAGAAGAAGTTTTAGAGCCTAAAACTGAAGTTAAAGAAGAATTAACTAATAAAAAAGATGTTAGTATAGAAAAAGATGCTGAAACTAAATTAGAAGAAAAAGAGATAAAAGAAGAAGCAAAAGAAATTATAGAAGAAGCAAAAGAAGTCATAAATGAAGTAAAGGAAGTTATAGATGAAGTAGAAGTTATAGATGAAGAAAAAGAACCAATAAGATATATAAATATTATAGGAGATAAGGCTATAAAATTATATTCTATAGATAAAAATGGAACAGAATATAAAATAACTGCTTTACTTAAAGATTTTGCTTATGAAAAGGACGTAAAGATAAAGTATACTTTTGATGGATGGAATACTTACAAAGAAGAGGGTATGTACTATTGCTCACCAGATTATGACATAGAGCAATTAAATGATGATAGACTTCAAATATGGGACAAATATCTTTCTATAGAAGATAATGAAAAGAAAAACTTTGAATTTGTTTTATACTATGGAGTAAATGGCTATAACTATTGGGACAATAATGAGGAAAAGAACTATAAAATAGAAGAATAATTTGTATAAGACTTACTAAATAAGCTTAACTATTAAAAGGAATATCACACTTATTTTCTTAAAGAATTAAGTGTGATATTTTTTTTATTATAGATAAAATAAAAGTATCTTGGCATTAAGTTTATATTAATTTTAAAAAAGTAAAAATAAGCAAAACTTAAAAAAATAAAGTGTGAATAGGATTACAACTATCTTAATTCTAACTTTTACTTAAAATATTTACCTAAATCCTTTAAAGTGATAATCTGTGTACATAGAAAAAGTCATTACACAAATTTAATAAATAAGGAGATTTTAAAATGGAAAAAAGGGTAGAATATGATTCAATTGGAAGTATGGAAGTGGATAAAAAGGCTTATTATGGAGTTCAATCTTTAAGAGCTAGTAGAAATTTTAATATTACAGGAAAGAAAATTCATCCAGAGTTAATAAAAAGTCTTGCAGAAATAAAAAAGGCAGCAGCTATTACAAACAGAAATTCTGGAAATTTATCTCATAAAATAGCTAATGCAATTATTCAATCTTGTGATGAAATTATAGAAGGAAAATTAAGAGATGAATTTATAGTAGATCCAATTCAAGGTGGAGCAGGAACCTCAACTAATATGAATGCAAATGAAGTTATAGCAAATAGAGCAATTGAAATTTTAAATGGAGAAAAGGGAGATTATAGTATTGTTCATCCAAATGACCATGTAAATATGGCACAATCAACTAATGATGTTTATCCAACAGCAGGAAAGCTTACAATTTTAAAATTGCTTCCAAAAACTATACAACAATTAGAATCTTTATATTCTGCTATGGAATATAAATCAAAAGAATTTGATGATGTAATAAAAATGGGAAGAACCCAGCTTCAAGATGCAGTTCCAATAAGGCTTGGACAAGAATTTAAAGCCTATGCATCAGTTATAAAACGTGATATAAAAAGAATAACTAAAGTATCTGATGAAATGAAAGTTATAAATCTTGGAGCAACAGCTATAGGAACTGCCATTAACACAACTCCTTATTACTTAGAAAATATAGTTCCTAATTTAGCCAAAATAACAAAGGAAAAATTAGAACAAGCAGAAGACTTAATTGATGCAACTCAAAATCTAGATGGATTTGTTCAAGTTTCTGCAGCATTAAAAACTTGTGCAGTTAATTTATCCAAAATAGCAAATGATTTAAGATTATTATCAAGTGGTCCTAAAACAGGAATAGGGGAAATAACTTTACCTGCAAAACAAAATGGTTCATCAATTATGCCAGGCAAGATAAATCCAGTTATTCCAGAGGTTGTATCACAGGTTGCTTTTAATATAATAGGAAATGATTTTACAATAACAATGGCAGCAGAATCAGGTCAGTTAGAATTAAATGCTTTTGAACCAGTTCTTTTCTATAATATATTTGAATCAATAGAAACTTTAGGTTCAGCAGCAAAAACCTTTGTTGAAAATTGTATTGTGGATATTGTAGCAAATAGAGAACATTGTAAAGAATTATTAGAAAATAGTGTTGGAATATCAACAGCTCTTTGTCCATACATAGGTTATAAAAAATCAGCTTCAATTGCAAAGGAATCATTAAAGAGTGGAAAAACTATAAAAGAGATTGTACTTAGAGAAAAGCTTATGACAGAAGAAAAGCTTAAAGAAGTATTAGAGCCTTTTAAATTAACAGGAATTGCTGAAGAAAAAGCTAGAAAAGCTGTTTAAAACTTTTATAAAATTTATGTACTATAAAGAAACTATGAAAACAAATTTTATTATCATAGTTTCTTTATTTTTTTTAAAAATAAAATATAAATAAATATTTTTTTAAAAGTAATAAATATGTAATATTAGAATTTATTCAACTATTAGAAAATATATGCTATAATATTAAAAAAGTAAAACTTAAGAGTTATACAAGTGAGGAGATATATAAATGAAGAATAAAAAAATAATTACAGTTATTGCAACAGTAGCTGTTTTATCAACATTAATAGTTTCATGTGGAAAGTCTGAAAATGATGAAAGTAAGACTGCTAATTCAACTAATACAGTAACTTCAACTGATACAACTACATCAAATAGTTCAAAAGAAGATTCAAAAGAAAATGATTCAAAAGATAAAGAACAATCTGAAGATGGAAAAGTTATAACTGCAAATAGTGATGAGGAATTAAAATTTGATAAGGTAGATATTCCAGAAAATCTTGTAAAAGATAATGCTGTAGATAATATGAATTATTTAACTGGAAAAGTAGATACTAAAATAAGTATTGATGAATTACAAGCTTCATTATTTGATTTAGTAGGAGAATCAGGAGTTACTAATAGAGAAATTTTATTAAAAAATGAAAATCAAGCAGATGGAGACACTTTAGTAGTTTTATTTTCTGAAAAAGATAATAAGAATATTAAACTATATAATGTTGATGAAGAAAAATTAAAAAGTGTAGATGGAAATTTTGATACTTATGTAAAAGACTGTTTAGAAGGAACTGAAAGTGTTAATATTTTAGATACATTAACTTCAACTCAAATAGTTGGTATTAGATGTAAAGCAGCAACAACTCCATGTCAAATAATAACATGGGAAGATGAAAATGGACAATTAAAATATTTAGCAATTAAATAAATTTTTTATGATAATATAAAAAGTTAATAAAGGTTGTTTATAGAAAACTATTTTACTTAAAGTATAGGCTTAATGTAAAGAAATTTTATGTAAGTCTATATTTTTTGTAATATAGTTTTTATTTTTTTGAATAATATTTTATTAAAAAGGGAAACTAAAAAGGAAAGTTAATAACAGAAAGGAAGTTATAATAAAATGAAAAAATTTATATGTACAATATGTGGATATGTTCATGAAGGAGAAGAACCTCCTAAAATATGTCCTCTTTGCAAAGCGGACAAATCACAATTTAAAGAGGTAAATGAAGAATTATCTTGGGCAGATGAGCACAAGATAGGAATAGGAAAAGGCTTAGAACCTGGAATTATAGAACAACTACGAGCTAACTTTATGGGAGAATGTACAGAAGTTGGTATGTATATTGCTATGTCAAGGCAAGCAGACCGTGAAGGTTATCCAGAAGTAGGGGAAGCTTATAAAAGAATTGCCTTTGAAGAGGCAGAACATGCAGCAAAGTTTGCAGAAATTTTAGGTGAAGTTCTTGTGGCAGATACAAAAGCAAATTTAAAAGCTAGAGTAGAAGCTGAATATGGAGCCTGTGAAGGAAAGAAAAAGCTTGCCACAGATGCAAAAGAAAAGAATTTAGATGCTATACATGATACAGTTCATGAAATGTGTAAGGATGAAGCAAGACATGGAAGAGCATTTAAAGGACTTTTAGAAAGATACTTTAATTAACTAAAAATAATAAAAGGAGAAACAAAAAATGGCTAGAATAGAATGTAATGTAGAAAAATGTTCCCATAATGAAAGTGGTTGTTGTTATGCAGATAGAGTAAATATAGGAGGAGTTTCTGCTAATTCAGATGAAGAAACTTGTTGTGGTTCATATTTAAATTCTCTTTTATATGGAAATTTAACAAACTGTAGTTCATCTTCAGGAAGCTGTGATTGCCTTGTATGTAATGTAGAAAGCTGTAGATATAATGAAAACTGTTTATGTAACTTAGATAGCATACAGGTTTCAGGAAATAATCCTGAGGTTTATACAGAAACTAAATGTGAAAGCTTTGAAAATAAGTAAGATTTACTTTCATTTTTATGATTTTTGCAATAATATATTCTATTTCAATTAGGAAATGAATAACTTTCATATATGTTAAAAGCATAATATAATTAAAATGAAAAAGTTAATGGTTAAACTTAATGCAAAAATTTAAGATAAAAATGAAAGGAAAAGTTATAATAATATGATTATATTAAAAGAAGATTTTTATGGTAGAGAAACATTAGTTGTAGCAAAAGAACTTCTTGGAAAATATTTAATACATAATATAAATGGAAAACTTGTAGGTGGAAAAATAGTTGAAACAGAAGGCTATTTAGGAGTTACTGATAAAGCAGCCCATGTTTATGGAGGAAAGAAAACTCCTAGGGTTATGCCTATGTATGGAAAGCCAGGAAATGCTTATATATATAGCATTTATGGAATGTATTATTGTTTAAATGCAATTACAGTAAAAGAAGGGGAACCTCAAGGAGTTTTAATAAGGGCTATAGAACCTTTAATAGGTTTAGATTATATTTCAGAAAAAAGGTGTAATAAAAAATATATAGAACTTAGTAAAAAAGAAAGACTTAATCTTACATCAGGGCCTTCAAAGCTATGTTTAGCTTTAAATTTAAATAAAAATCAAAATGATAAGCTTCTTTGGGATAATTCTTTATTTATAGCTGACTATGATAAAGAACTTGAAGAACTTATTGAAAATAAAGAAGAAAAAACAGGAAAAATCATAGAAGCAAAAAGAATAGGAATAGATTATGCAGAAGAAGCAAAGGATTATTTATATAGATTTTATTATAAAGATAACCCCTATGTATCAAAGAAATAATAGTAATAATTTCCTAAAAAATTTAGTAAGTATAGTATGAAACACTAAATTTTTAGGAAGTGGTTTTATGGGAGATTCTATGCTAGACCTTCTTATGTATCTTGATGAAGGCCTTGTAAAAAATTTGTCTTCAATGGTTTTAAGTGGATATATTGAAATAAGAACTACTAAAATAATTCAGGATAGAACTTTAAGTGGTAGAGCAGGAACTGAATATAGGGAGCATTACTGTGATGAAGATAGATGTGGAGAAGATGAAAGAGAAGGATATAAAGGTTCAAATTGCTCTAAATCTGAACATAAAGAAAATACTAATAGAAATGATGTTGGTCTTGAAAATAGAGAATTTATAAGAAGGGAAGAGGAATTAAAAAGAGTTTATACAACCTTTACTCTTCACCATGAACTTGTAACTGAATTAAATACTAAAAATTTAATAAAAGAATTTGATAATAAAACAATATATGAAGAAGATGTAAAAGCTGGAGATTATGTAAAAGTTCATGGAAAATTAACTTCAGAATCAGTAGATTCATACTTAGATTCCCTTTTAACAATATTTAATTCCTTTGGTTGTGATAGTTTAGATTCTTTAGTAAAAAAATCAGAAATAGAAGTGTTTAATTTTAAAAAGTTTAATCATATAATTTCTCATTTAAATGAAATATTAAATAAAAATAACACTCATGATATGATTTTAAATTGTGGTGATACTCCTGTTATACTTAATGTAAATAGTAATTTTTTTATGAATCAAACATCATATATATATAATATAGTGAATTGTCCATGTACTGTATTTGGAAAAGTTATAAATGTTGCTCCAAATGGACAATGTATATCCCTTTTAAGAAAGACAGCACAACAAGACTATTATGAACATTTACTTAAAAATTGTAATGAACACTGTAGTATGTTAAAATCAAATGGAATAAATATGCCCAATATACCAAGGCTTAAATGTGAAGGAGTTTCTCTTGTTATACTTCCAATAAGCATATGTTTATAAAATATTAGGATAGATATAATAAGAAATATAAAAAATGGACTTAAAAAATAGTGATTTATTTAAGAATTTAACAGAAAAAGAAGTAGAAGAAATTTTAGAAAATAATTTTTTAACTAAAATAAAATATAAAAAAGGACAAATAATTTCTCATGAAGGGGAAACTTGCACTTCCTTAGGAATAATCCTTGAAGGAACAATAGAAATGCAAAGAACA
Source organism: uncultured Eubacteriales bacterium (assembly GCA_900317445.1). Taxonomy (GTDB): domain Bacteria; phylum Bacillota; class Clostridia; order Clostridiales; family Clostridiaceae; genus Clostridium. The sequence goes on from ONGV01000327.1 coordinate 11,083, forward strand.
TATTGTAATGGAAAATATATTGTTTTAAAAAAGTTTTCTAAAGGTGAGGCCTTTGGAGAAGCATTAGTTTTTAGTGAAAAAGCTTTATATCCAGCTACAGTTTTAGCAGTTAAAGACTGCTTAATTATGTATATAAAAAAAGAAGATGTTTTAAAATTATGTTTTGAAAATAAAAAGATTTTAGAAAATTTTATGAGAATTTTAAGTGATAAGGTCCTTATGCTTAATAAAAAAATTAAAAATATATCTTTTAAAAGTGTAAAGGAAAAAGTGGCAAACTATATTTTAGAAGAAAGTATGTTTCAAAATACAGATATAATAAATCTTAATGAAAGTAAAGAGGATATAGCAGCAAAGCTTGGAATACCAAGACCATCTTTTTCAAGAGAATTAATGAAGCTTAAAGCTTTAGAAATAATAGATTTTAATAGAAAAACTATTAAAATTATAAATAAAGAAGAACTTGAAAATATACTTTTTTAATTATATAAGGAAGTAATATTATTAAATATATTTATTAAAATATTAGGTTCATTATTTTTTTTAGCAGTGACTTAAAATTTGTCTATAAAACAGCTGAATAACATAATGAACCTAATATTTTTTTGTTTTTATTAATTAGCTTCAAAAGCTCTTACTCTAAGAGGAATATTTAAGTTATCACAAACCTTTTGGCAAGCCTTTATTTCTTCTTCTCCAATACAGTCAACTACTGTGAAAACTACATGAGGAATATATTTTTTACAAGACACTGCAAATTTTTGTATTTCTTCATAGGATTTAATACCAAATTTACTTCTTGTAAGACGATAATATTCTTCAGCAGTTGAAGCATTAAGACTTATAGACATTGTATTAACTAATCCTTCAAAAAGAGGAGCAGTTTCTTTTTCATTTACTAAATCTGAAAGCCCATTAGAGTTTATACGTATAAAAATTTCATTTCTTCTATTTTTTAAATATTTTGCAATTAAAAGAAGGTCATCAAGTCTTTCTGTAGGTTCTCCAAAACCACAGAATATTACCTCATTATATTTAGAAAGGTCAAGCTTTTCAAATTCAGCTATAACTTCATCAACAGTAGGTTCTTTTTTTAACCATAAACAATTTTGTTCAGTCATTTCCTTTGTTTGTCTTAAGCAAAATGTACAAGAACATGGACAACGATTTGTTAAATTAACATAAATATTATTTTTTATTCCTTGTTCATTCATTTCTTCTAAAGAAATATTATTAAGGTTATAATAAACACCATCTTTATAAGTATATAAAATTACCATAAAAAATCACCCTTTTTAAAAATTAAAATTTATTTAAAAGTTATACTTTAGTTTTTATTTTAGTTCTGTTAAGAATTCTTCAAAGCATACTCCATAGTTAGAAGGCATATTTAACTTAGTAGTAAATTCAAGACATTTACTTATAAAATTAGAAGCCTTTTTAACTGATTCTACAAAATTTATACCATTAACAGCATCTGCTGCAATAATAGAGCAGAAAACATCACCAGTTCCAGAACGGTCAATTCCTATTTTCTTTGCACGTACTATAGAATAAGGTTTTCCTTCTTCATAAACAAAGTTTTCTATATAGCCATCATTTCTTTGAAGTCCTGTTATAACTATTTTTTTTGGACCTTGAATAGCAAGGCTATGAGCTAATTTTTCAAGCTCTTCATAGCTTAACATTTCCTTTGGATAATCTATATCTAGTAAATTACAGACCTCTGTAAGGTTTGGGGTCATTACATCTGCAAATTTTACTAAACGTTTCATTTCATCACACATTTCTTTTGTGTATGTAGGATATATTTCTCCATAATCCCCCATAACAGGGTCTATAATTGCAATAGTATCTTTAGTTTTGAATTTTTCTAAAAAGTTACATACTATTTCAATTTGTTCTTTAGAACCTAAAAAACCTGTATAGATACCATCAAAGCTTAGGTTTAATTGTTCCCATTTATTTATATAAGCATTCATTTTAGAAGTATAATCTTCAAAAAAGAAATGTTCAAATCCAGTATGACTTGAAAATATAGCTGTTGGAAGTATACAACCCTGAACCTTTAAAGCAGAAATAATAGGAAGGGCAACTGCAACGGAGCATCTTCCAAAGCCAGTAACATCATTAACTATAGCAATTTTTTTTTGCCCAATTGTACTCAAAATATCACATCCTTAAGAAAAAACTAAGGAAAATTAAAAAAATCCTCAGTTTTTAAGTAATATAAATTTTAATAAAATAAAAAATCTACCTAAATAAAAATTATAAAATAACCAATAAAAAAAAGCAAATTATTAAAAATGTTTCTTCATATTTTGGTTGGATATAATTTTAAGCTAATAAAAAAATTTATAAAGTAAATTGACAAAGTAGGTAAAAATGTATAAAATGAACTAGTAATGTAATAAATTGCGTTGAAAGGAAAGAGTACCTATATTATTCTTTAAGAGAGGTTTCGGTTGGTGTAAGAAACTAAGTAATGCTATAGGGAAGGGAGTCCTAGAGCATAATTTTGAAAGCTGGACTTATGTCAAGAAGGGTGGAACCGCGGAATATTTTTCGTCCCTTTGTTTGGTATGAGTCTTTTTGTTTATATAATATTTTTAGGAGTTGATTTTATGAAGGCAATATTGACAGTAATAGGGGAAGACAAAGTAGGAATCATAGCAGGAGTAAGTGCAGAACTTGAAAAATTTAATGTAAATATCTTAAATGTTTCACAAACAATTATGGATAATTATTTTACAATGATGATGATGACTGACATTAAAGATGCAAATGAAAACTTTGATGCTATAAAGGCTGCTCTTTCAACAAAAGGTAAAGAATTAGGTGTTGATATTAAGATTCAAAGAGAAGATATCTTTAAATCTATGCATTCACTATAATTTTTTAGGAGGA